>JAGRAW010000134.1 GCA_020434415.1 Bdellovibrionales bacterium | reverse complement strand
CTGAAGAAACGGTAAGGCTGCTCATCGAATCGGCGATTAGCGAATCGGACGGCTGCTGAACCGCAGCCACGTCGCCTCGAGGCGCCGCACTGTCGCCATAATAATCGTTGTCCAGCGATCCGGTGGCGGTAGAATCGGAGAGATCCGTTGCTCCGGACAGATCGTCTGCACCCGAAAGATCTTCTACCGAGGAGCCCCGTTCCGGGCCAGCGCTCGGGCCCATCGCACATCCCGCGACTGCAGCCGACATTGCCGCCAGAATTCCGTAACGAAGAGCTTTGCTACGCACGCTCATGAAGTCTCTCCTTAGCCTCAAAATCAACAGTAAATGAGCACCACATTACTCACGCGCAACGTATACCGCCCAGCCTTTCCGTTCGAAGCCCAGGTTGTTTATTCGAGGCTCAGCCATAGAGCACTGATGCGTTCAAATAAATACTCTGTGCAGAAAAGCCTTTGCCTCCTCCGAACAGCTTTTCTAAGTCCAGGTCGGACGACAAACGAGCGCAGAGGCAGTACCTCTGTCACATCGCTCGGTTCGATCCAACTCAACCATCATGCTGTCCGGCCCCAACGCAAGAAAAGCTCTCTCGTAGCCGTCGCTGAAAGTTTAAACTGTATGTAGAAAACGAACTCGCGCTTAACGCTGCTTTACAAAAAAACGTCCCTGCAAGAACTGCAGATGGCAGGGGAGTCTATCGAGACTCATAGCTCGTTCGTTTTGAGCAGTCCAGAGAAAAAAAGCACCAAATCCAACTTCTTTTCACTTTTAGTGCAGCCAAATTACAGGCTTCTTTAACTGAGATGATGCTTAGCGGGTGCTATGGGGGAGGTAGCCGAAGGCAGCACTTCGAAGCGGTTTACTGCTCGACGAAATATACTTGCGGCCGGTTGAAGGGAGAATTTTGGATTGAACAAGGTCGAGGCATCCCGGAAACAACCGTTCCCGAGTTGTTGGGCATCTTTTCTACAAGTTCTTAGCTACCGTCGCGTCCGGCACTAGAAGTCGACGACTGCGGACAGGTCCTCACGCGGTCTACTCATCACTCGCTTTACGTCTTCGTCGCTTCTTGTCCTTCTTGTCGTCGGCCTTGGGTCTTTCGCTCTCGTCAAGGAAGCGGAACGACGTCGCGGTGGCGCTCGTCTTCAAATTCATCTGTCCCTCTTTCATCGTCGGCTTTTCCAGAGTGAACTGATCGACGTTGACGATTCGCTCGAGTTTCGCCACTTCATCGAAGAATGCCGCAACTTGGTGGTAAGAACCCGTCACTTCAATATTTACCGGCACCGCGGCGTAGAAGTCTTTGAGCTGTTCTCCCTGGGGTTCAAAGAGCTTGATATCCAGGCCCGCATCCCGCGCTTTGTCCGATACGCGCGAGAGGAGCAGGTCGATCTCTCGTTTATCAGGAAGCTCTCGCAGGGCCTCTGCAAGCTCCGCATCAAGCTTCTCGACCTCTTTCTCGAACTTCGGCAGGTTTGCAACCATCCCGCTCTTCTCGGCAATCTCGAGCCGAAGCGATTCCAGCTGCTCCTGGTTTTCGGTTATCTGCACTCCCAGGTCCGTATAAAAAAGAGAATAATAGCCGCCGACGATCGCTACCAGCACGCCGCCCGCAATAGCCGCCTTGATCTTCGCAGGGAGCTCCAAGAGCTCTTCAACCTTCTCGTTCACTAGACCTTCTCCCGCTCAGCTGCTGTTTTGTCTTTCTTCGTTGCGCCCTCGGTCGACGGCTTACCGAGGTTCAACAGACTGGTTAACTTTGCCGAGAGCGCGAACTGCTGAAGCTTGACGTCATCCCGGATGTACTGCGCCGAACGAACCAAGTCGACGCTGTGGAAATAATCGGAGGCCTCGAGTGCGGCCATGAATTTTGAAACGGTCTGGTTATCGAGGGCGATACCCCCGAATTCCACCATTTCTCCCTTCTGCGTCACCGTGAGCAGCCAGGCTCGCTCGGGAACGGACTCGGTGAGATCAGCGAGCACTCGCACGGGCCCCTGCTTGCGAGATTTCAAAGTTGCGATGGTGGTCAGCTTCTCTTCGCGAAGCTTTCTCATCTTCTCGAGCTCCTCCACCTTCTTGGTCTGCTTGCGGAGCTTTGCGAGGCGAGACTGCTGAACCGCCTTTTCCCCTTCCAGCGAAGCAAGTTCAGACGTCAGTGTCGAATGGGCGATGAAGCACCCGCCGAGACAGAGCAATACGGCAGCAGCGAAGGACAAAATCTGAATCGCGTAGATGCCGGTCTTGTCCTGCTTTTCGCCAAGGAGGTTTATTCGAATCATGACGGCTACTTTATCCTGCGTATGTTTTGTCGCCGAACCGACGAGTCGCAAGTCCGACGCTAACTCCCATAGAAAGCTTCAGCTCATCAAGTAACGCCTCGTCCAGGTTCTGCGAACGGTCGAGCGAACGAAAGGGCTCGATTAAATGACAGATCATGCCGGTTCGCGCGCTTAGTTCGTCAAGCAAACCCGGAGCTCGGGCAGCACCTCCAGAAACAAAGATGCTCTCGATCCCCTTATCGGTCGCCGCAGCATTCCAAAAAAAGCCAAGCTGCCGGTGCAACTCCGAGGCGATGTGTTCCGTCGTTCGGTCAAGGGTCTCGTGCACGAGATTTGCGTCCACGCCATCAACCGTATGACCGCTCTTTACCCGCTCCGCTTCTACCGGCTTCATTCCCATCGTTTCAACCAGGGCATCGGTGTACAGACGCCCTCCGACACCGACATCGCCTGAAAAGAGCGACTCCCCATGCTGGATAATACTGACGCTACTGTACCGTGCGCCGATATTGATCAGCGCTACCGTCTTATCTTTCTCCTCGGGGTAGTTCATCTCGAACATGTTTTCGAGCGCGAAGTAGTCGACATCAGCAATCGAAGGCTCAAGCCCCGCCTGCTCGACTGCGGCAATGTAGCTTCGGATAATCTCGTTCTTGACCGCGACCAACAGCACCTCCATTGTCGCGGTCCCGTTGGTCTTCAGCACCTGATAGTCCAAGTGGACCGCATCGACGCTGTGGGGAATATAGTTTCCGGCTTCGAAGCGAATATTCGTCTCCAGCTCGCGCGGCTCGCAATACGCGATGGTGATCTTCTTGGTAAATGCGGCCGGCCCCGGTATGGCGATGGTGGCCCGCTTTTCTTGAATGTCGTTTGCCTCGAGCACCGCTCGAATGCTGGCAGCAATCTGCTCGGGCCGAGTCACAGAGTTATTGCTGATGGCCTGAGCGGGCGTAGCGGTCAATCCGACGTTGAGCAGGACGGGGCGTTCCTTCGTCGTATCCAAGGTCATCAGCTTTATCGCGCTAGTGCCAATGTCGACGCTCACGAAGGGCGTCGTGTCTGGCCGCTTGAAAAGAGAAGTGAGGAAGTCGGAGCTCATCGGTTCGACACCTAAGGTCTGCACTGCGGGCAAACGCGCGCCAATTAGCAGATATTTTGTCAAATTTTAAACAACGCTATACTTCTTCTCTATCGGATGGTTTGGGAAAAACTTTTGCTTTTGCGAGCAACAGAACGACGCGACCCGCCGAATTCATTCACAGGAAAAGACGAAGAGATTCCTTTGCCTTGTTCCAGGCTTTTTTGGGGAATGCTCGAACGATGGTAAGGATTTCAGCAAGATCGATCGGGGTGCCAGGTCCTACGGCTCTACCCCCATCAGTCCGGCCGCCGACCTGAAAGGAGCATGAAACCTTCGGATATCGAATTTGCAGCGAAAGTCCTCATCTCCGGCGTACCGAAGCCGCTTTCATACTCGCTCGGCCCAGCTCATCAGCATGTCCAGCCCGGTGATGAGGTAACCGTCGAGCTTGGCCGGCGGCTGACGACGGGGTGGGTAATCGAGAAGCTGCCGCTGGAGAAGGCTGTGCAGAGCGCCCAAAAAGTGGAGACCTCGCCAGTCGATCAGCTTCAGCTCCTTCATGTCACCCCCCAGCAACGGTTGAAGCAGGTCACAGCGTCCGCACCCGCCTTTCAAGCAGAGCAGCTCCCCTTATTTCAGTGGATGGCAGAATATTATGGGGTGTCGCTGCTTGAAGTTCTTGAAACAGCGGTTCCGAAGCGGGCGCATACGAAGACCGTTGTCTGCGTGCGAGCAGCGGACGATGTCGCAGTTCGCTTACAAGAAGAACCCGACCTGCTTGCGACTTTATCCCGGCGCGCTCCGGTGCAGGCGACCTTGCTGGAATGCGTGCTCGCCGCTGATGCACCGCTTCAACTCGCAGAGCTGAAAGGATTTTCGAAGAATCCACTTGGCCCCCTGAAGGCACTTGCGGCACGGGGATTGCTCGTCCTCGACCGCGTGTCGCAAAGCGCTCTGATCGGAATGGAAAACGAGCAGCAGGAACGCGTATATCACGGACGAACTCCCAACGAGCTTACTCCTCGGCAGGCGGAGGTGCTTGCGCAAATCAACACCGCGCTGGACGCAGGGCAATTCTCTCCCTTCTTACTCTTCGGAGTAACCGGCAGCGGGAAAACCGAGGTATATCTTCGAGCGATACAGCGCGTGCTGGCAGAGGGCGGCGCCGCTCTGGTCATTCTCCCTGAGATCTCTCTTACCCCTCAGTTTGTCGATCAGTTCCAAGCCCGACTCAACACTCCGATAGCACTCCTGCACTCCCAAGTGGGTCCCGGCGCACGATGGGAAGCCTGGAATTCGTTGCTACAAGGGGAGGTGCGAGTAGCGCTAGGAGCTCGTTCCTCGGTCTTCGCCCCTTTGAAGAACCTACGTCTGGTAATAGTCGATGAGGAGCACGAGTCGTCCTACAAGCAATCGGAGGGCTTTCGATACCACGCCCGTGACGTCGCAGTAATGCGAGCAAAGTTCAGCGAATGTCCTGTCTTACTTGGCTCGGCGACGCCCTCTTTCGAAAGCCTGGTCAACGTACAGCGCAAACGCTACGGCCTATTGGAACTACCGGAGCGTGCGACCTCACGCCCGGTACCGAAGCCGGAGCTGATCGATTTGACGAAGATCAAGCGCAAGGAAATGCCGTCGCCGACCGTTTCCCCTCCTCTCTTCGAGGCGATCCGCGAGACGCTGGAAGCAAAGGGCCAGGTAGTCATTCTGTACAACAAGCGAGGGTTCGCCAGTTACCTTCAGTGTGAAAGCTGTAACGAAGTAATCAGCTGCCCGGACTGCTCCCTGCCGCTGACCTACCATAAAGCACGTCACATCTTACTCTGTCACTACTGCGGCATTTCGCAAGAGCCGCCGGAAGCGTGCCCGCTTTGCCGTGACCCTCGCACTGCGAGAGTGGAAACTGATGAGCACGGCGCCCCACTCGAGACACCCGGCACCATCGCTTCGGTAGGACGATTGGAACATCGCGGCGCGGGCACGGAGAAGGTGGTAGACGAACTTGCTTCTCTTTTTCCTGAAGCAACCATTATCCGTATGGACCGCGATACCGTGGGAACCAAAGGCGCGTACCGTCGGATACTGGGAAGCATGCGCAGCGGCGAAGCGGATATACTGGTTGGCACGCAGATGATCGCCAAAGGCCACGATTTGCCGGGCGTGACCCTCGTTGGTGTCATCGATGCCGATGTCGGCCTTCATATCCCTGATTTTCGCTCGAGCGAGAAGATCTATCAGCTCATCACGCAGGCTTCCGGGCGAGCGGGAAGAGGAACTGAAGCCGGCCGAGTCTTGGTTCAAACTCGCGAACCTCATCACCCGACGTTGGTCGCGACCGTCACCGGACGCTTCAAGGCATTTGCCCGATATGAACTAGACTATCGAAAGAAGCTCGGGTATCCGCCCCTAGGCCGCTTGCTGCGCCTTATCGTGTCGAGTCCTTCGTCGGCGGAAGCGAGAACTGCGGCAGCCGTAACCAGAGACGTCCTCGCAAATGCAATAGAACTTCAACAATCGCAGGACGGTGAGCGTGGACGCACACTCCTGCTCGGTCCTGCTCCTGCCCCTTACGAGCGACTTCGGGGACGCTACCGCTGGCATCTGCTTGTAAAATCACCTTCGGCAAAGACACTGTCCGAGCTTGCGCGCATGCTCAATCAATGGCGCTTACAGCTAACCCAATTTCAAGACGTGCGCGTGGCGGTAGATGTAGATCCCGTCGATATGCTCTAGGAGTCTGTCCCGTGGATGGTCGCCCCATGGATGACGGCCCCGTGGATGACTGCTACGAGTGAAGAGGGCGCGGGAGCTGTTTTCGCGCTCATTCTCGCCCGTCTCCGAGGCCTGCAGCCGCGCTTTCCATCCGGGCTGCGCTCGGCCTCCCCACCTACACCGATGCTTCTCGGGCATTTTGCATGAAGGCAGCCATTCGCTGGGCACTCTTGCGCCCCGGCGCTTCTTCGACGCCGCTCGCAACATCCACACCGAAGGGACAGAACCGACGCACCTTTTCAGCGACGTTCTCGGGCGTGAGCCCTCCCGCCAGAATAACCCGTTCCTTGGGCACCATGCCGAATGCCTCCCCGAGTAGGTCGTCTCCCACCGCCTCACCGGTGCCGCCAAACTGGGTGCGATGGTGTCGATCGAACAGGATATACTCCGCGACCTGCATCGCTTGCTGTAACTGCGACGCCTCATTTCCGCCCCCGAGCCGAACGGCACGTATGATCCGCATCTGATCGAAGCTCCGACAGAATTCGGGCTCTTCATCACCGTGAAATTGCAGAAAGTCGAGCTTTACCTTTGCGATCGCGTCTTTGATTTCCGCACGAGTCTGGTTAACGAAAACTCCGACTTTCCAGATGGAGGGGGGAATTGCCTGGGCCAAGTCAACGGCCTCGATGACCGTGACGGCACGAGGGCTTCCGGCAAAAAAGTTGAAACCGATGGCATCAGCCCCCAGCGCAATCGCCTGGTCAATGTCTTCTCGTCGCGTAATGCCGCAAAATTTAACTTTCACCATGGCAAGTTCTCAATGCTCGTTTTGCCTTTGCGTGAAGCCCACTACCTGCTCCAAGACCTTCGCTGCTAGTCCGCTATCGAGTGCCCGCTCAGCCAAACCGATGCCCGCTTCAATCGAGGGCGCTCGTCCACTGACATACAGTCCGGCAGCACTATTCAGCACCACAAGATCCCGGTAGGGGGATCGTTCTCCCTTGAGGATCGAACGCGCCGTGTTCGCACTTCGCTCAACGCTCCCCCCGGGCATTTCCGCTACGGGAACACGATGAAATCCGAACTGCTCCGGCGTCACTTGATACTCGGATATCTGTCCCTGCGCAATCTCGAAGACCCGGGTCGGCGCACCTAGACTTAGCTCATCCACCCCATCCTCTCCACGCACCACCAACGCGCGCTCAACTCCCAGGCCGCTGAGCGCTTTCGCTATGACGGGCAGCAACGTCAGTTCGCTCACTCCCACCACTTGAAACACAGCTCCAGCGGGGTTCGACAGCGGCCCGAGAAAGTTGAAGATAGAACGGAAGGGGAGCTGCTTTCGCACGATTTGCACGCGCTTCGTGGCCGGATGATGGCGCGGGGCGAACATGAAACAAAAGCCGGTTTCCTGACAGCATGCCGCGAGTGCCCGGGCGTCGAGGTCAAGCGAGACGCCAAGCGCCTCTAGCAAATCGGCGCTGCCGCAGGTACTGGTTGCCGCTCGATTGCCGTGT
Organism: Bdellovibrionales bacterium; assembly: GCA_020434415.1. Classification (GTDB taxonomy): domain Bacteria; phylum Bdellovibrionota_C; class UBA2361; order SZUA-149; family SZUA-149; genus JAGRAW01. Next base: position 2,175 of record JAGRAW010000134.1, on the reverse strand, counting down.
TTTGCGGTCGGCTGCCCCGCGGCCGCGGAAACCAGCGCGGCAATCGTGGAAGTATTGAAACAGTCAAGGCCGGTGCCCCCGGTGCCGCAGGTATCAAGCAACTTTTGCGCCGGAGCGATAGGAACGCGCACCATATGGTCCCGAAGCGCTCGGACTCCACCGACAAGCTCTTCACTGGTGGGCGGTCGTATCGCTGTGCCAAGCAGAAAGGCGCCGATTTGGCTGTCGGTGACCTCGCTCCGCTCGTCCATCATCGAACAGAAGGCCGCATACGTCTGTGCCTCACTCAATGACCGGCCGAGGGCTAAGGTTCGAAGTGCTTCTTTCATGAAGACGAATGTAGCGTCACCGGGACGAATAGTCACCAGGGACCGACGTCATTTCGAATTCGGAGGCGGGCAAGTCAGCGCACGATACTGACTGCGCTGTGCATTGGGCGGACTGCCGCAAGCTGCAGGACTCTCATCATCATATCGAGATCGATGACGGTGTTCGCAGCAAGTATGACCTGCCCGTCCAGGGCCACGAGCGGCTCCGCAAGACGCATACCCGGCACCAGGTCGAATAGCTGCACTTTTCGGGTAGCAGTGGCACCGAACAGGGTTCGAGCATCGTCTTTTGCCTGCTCGAGGAGGCGACGCTTGTGTACCTTCTCCTCGATCGTCATGCTTTTACCGTAAGGACGCAGAGTCGGGTCCTGCAACAGGACTGCCTCACCGAGCACCCGGCTCATCGCTTCCAACACTTTCTTATCGGTGAGCAACGGCGTCGAACGCATCGAACGCAATACCCGGTGCGCGCCCATGATTTCGAAACGCTGCGATTTCCAGCAGGCGCGGTCCGCGGCCTCTGTCAGCAAAACGCACTCAGCGCTACTGCGCACCTCCGTTGGCACCGTTGAGCTCGGACTCCGGAGCAATTCAGCCACCGCACGAACGATCTCTGCAGCCCGCTCGTCCTTGAGACGCTCTGCTGCGAAGTCGGCGGTCATTTTGAAGCCGTCGCTGACCCTACGCTTCAGCTCGTCACTCTGGTTTCCCAGCAGGTCTGCCGTAAATTCCCGCATGGTTCCTCGAGCGAGTCCCCAGTTCAGCACGAGACTGGCCGCGCGCACTGCCGCATCGTCCGCTGGAGTGCCGCCGGTATTTGTTGTCACCGCTGAGGCGACAAAAGCGCTCCGTCTCGCATGGGCACCAAGCCAGAGATTCGCTTTCGTAATTGCATCCAGCGCTTTCCGGATGCTTTCTCGCTCGGAATGCTGTGGCAACAAAAGTTCGTCATCGAAATCTTCGACATATCGTCCCTCTGCGAGCACCTTTCCGCCGAGTGAATGCTTGAGACGCGCCGGGTCGGGTTTCTCGATGAGTGCCCCTTCAGCTCTTCGTCGCTCCCCCTCTGGTTGAGGGACACCGCCCTCTGATGGCTGCACGGCCACGCCGAACTGTTCAAGAATTGCCTCGGGGCGAAACGGATAGTTCACCGGAATGAGTCGAGCATAGCGCTTGAGCAGCGCTCTCGAATGTTCGACGACTTGCTTTCCAATGAAAACGAGCGGGATGTCGTAGAGTGATCGTGCCTCGGTCAGATCGAAGAGACGCTCCGACACTTCCGCTTCACCGGAAGACGCGTCCACTATCAGGGCCGCCGGCCGCCGCTTGGCCACACGACGCTCAACTTCCTCGATGTAGCGAAGGACGTGCACGTCGAAGCGTCTGTCACGCAGTATCCGAACGAGTTCCGCGTGCTCTTCGCTACGGCCTCTCAAGTATAGGATGTCTCTACTCATCGAAAATTGACCCGGCACTCGTCATGGTCGCACCGATGCAACCACCTGCGAGCACGCGCCTGAGCCGCTCCACCATCTTTCTGCTTGGCACCGCTACGCTCGGCACCTGTAGTGTCGGCAGGTTACGACATTGGCTGTAGGGCTCCGGAGGTGGCCTGAATTAAGAGCTTATCCACGAATAAATCTGCTCTCAAAACGGCGATTTTGGCCAATCTCGGCAAAACGGGAGCATGAAAAATACTCATTTACTTCAGTAAGCTCCCCTCTTTTGATTTCCCGTTTTACCGACCTTGCCTTGAACTCCCCGTTTTGAGAGCCCCATCTCTTCGACCCCATCTCTTCGACTCAGAGCACTTGAGCAAACGCCTTGACCGCCCCCCTCGGAAACC
>JAGRAW010000133.1 GCA_020434415.1 Bdellovibrionales bacterium | reverse complement strand
AATAAAAGTTTGTCTTTAATTGAACAATTTGAGGCTGCACTCGTTCTGCATTTGGGCACCGCTCGCGAAAATATGTCCGAAAATCCGGGTGAAATCGCTCCTGCTCCACAATGCGCGCCAGGCGGAAATCATTACTGTCCCACATCGGCTCATTGTAGGTAAGCCTCCATGCAGCATAAAAAGGATGGCCGCCCAATTCGAGGAATTTCTTTCGGAAATCTTGCCAGGAAAAATCCAGGTCGGACAGCTCCAGCCGAAAGGCGAAGGTATAGTAGGAGTGGATATGCGTACTGGGAACAACTTGCATTTTGACCCAATCGAATCCTTCCACTACGGCACGATAATGCGCTCCTGCGCGCTTGCGCACATCAACCAAGTCGTCGAGCCTCTCCAACTGTCCCAACACCACTGCTGCAGTCAGATCCGACATTTTATATTTCTGGCCCAAGCTCAAGTGACGGGCATATTCCGGATGCTGCAAAATTTCTCTCGTAATCCGTCCTTGCTTGGCGCCTGCGACGTCGTACCCCAGCACACTGAAGCAACGAGCTCGATCTATCAGCTCTTCATCATCGGATACTAATATCCCCCCCTCTCCGGATGAGATATGTTTCGACGCCTGCAAGCTGAAACATGACATATCGGCGCAGGTGCCGGACACCTTCCCGTTGGCATATCCAAGATAACACTCTGCGTCATCCTCGATGAGAACCAGGTTGTGCTTGACCGCGATTCTAGCGAGCGCCTCCATGTCTGCCTGGAGACCGTACAGGGACACAGGAATAATTGCTTTCGTCTGGGGAGTTATTGCGCGTTCGACTGCAGCAGGGTCGAGTGTGAGCGTATCTGGATCGATGTCAGCAAACACGGGAATGGCCTCCTGATAGATCGCGCAAAGAGCCGTGCTTGCCATCGTTAACGGCGGCACGATGACCTCGTCTCCCCTCTGTATCCGCGCAGCAGCCACCGCCGCATGTAGCGCCGCAGTCCCGCTATTCAATGCAACCGCATGGCGGACCCCTAGCTTTGCCGCGAAGGCTTCCTCCGCTCGTCGCACCCAAGCCCCGACAGTCGATGTCTTGAATTCGCCGTCGAGAACTTCGTCAATGTAACGTCGCTCGCTGGAACCGATCCTCCTCACGTCATCTCCTTGTCAAATGCTATGCCCAAAGTTTTTCGAGATTCTGTATAAGGCTCTATTCTTGCGCGTGGGCAGCGTATCGAAATAGGCGACAAGCGCCATTCTCTCGCCCTCCTCACACCGTGAGGCAGAATGCAAACAGAGCGTATCGAACACCACGCAGGTCCCTTCCGTACCTACACAATGCACTGGCATTTGCTCAAGACCATCCACCCATGAATCTCCCGGGTAAGCTTTCGAGTATCCGCTTCGAAATGTCTCTACCACCACATTTCGAATCATCGCATCAACTCGATGAGATCCTCGCAAGAATTTCATCGGCCCATTGCGTTCACTTGTATCTTGTAAGAGCAACATCACCTTCACCTGGTCGCAGATAGTGTCAATATGCCAGGTATTATCTGGCCATTCGCCGAACGTATCACCGGCAGCCGTTGCCCATTCACCCAGTATCTTCGATGGAACTGCTCTTACACCCACGTAGTGCGAAACCAGGCTGAGGAGGTCTGGATGCATCCAAAATGTCCGAATACACTCCGGAGCCTTACGATAATCGTTCCAGAAGACACGCCGTCGACCATCTTTACTGCGAAAATAGAGGGTTCCTTGACTCTCATCGGAATGATAGATGCTATCACTTTCAGAACTCGTTTCGGCTTCAAGCGCGCCGAGCAACGCACTGCGCATCGCCGTTGTTTCGCTCTTCGGAATGATACGATCAAGCAACACAAGACCATCCGAAAAGAGGCGGCGGCTATTACCGTCCTGATCCGGAGACTCTTGCTTCACCGAAAGATACCTGTAGTAGCGCCAGAAAGCAGACGGACAGTGTGCACATAGTCTGCCAATGGCTGAATCGAAACAGTTAGACAAGGTCCCCATATCGAGCCGGGTTGCTGCGAGTTTGAAAAACTCAATGTTTCATCTTACGGACGCTCACGGCGCCATCAAACCTATTCGCTCATCCACGGTTGAAAGTAGAAGAGTGCGATCGTCTTTTCGGGTCGAGTGGGCAATTTATTCGACTCTATCCTTCTGATCGTTCTAGTCCGAGTATCGCGATATGCTTGAGTACCGGATGGATTATATAAAAGGTCCTACCTTCTTCAGGTTGAACTTCAGTATTCCAATTGCCGGAATCGACGTAGCTCTCGAGCACTTCAACCAGCAAGCTGGAGCGAATTAGTGGATCATAGATATAATCAATCAGCCTCGCATCGGAGGGAAGCTCAAAGCTTTTTCGCTGGAGAATTTCGCCGCGATCAATCTCAGGCGAAAGAAACAACGCTGTCGCCGCACAACTACCTACTTCGAGAATACTGTAGTAAATCGTAGTACTTCCTCTGTACTCTGGAAGGTCTCCTGGATGGATATGCAGAAATCGCTTCTCACAAGACAGCAGCTGCCTACCGAGAATCGTTCCTCCCGGACCGCTATAGACGACCACGCTCTCAGGTCGTCGCATCAGCCGGGCTAGCGACGCCTTTGAATTCGGATCTGAACTTTCGCAGTACTCAAAACTGATGTTACTTTCTCGCAGCGTTTGCTCCAGACTCCTTTCCGGTCGAAAAACAAATCCTTGATGCACATACAGTCGCTCCTCGACCTCCGATCCATCCTGCAAGTCCGATACTAGCTGGCCGGGCAACGCACTTTCCCCCTTATTCCGCAATAAGATCACATGCGCCGGTTCGAGGCCGCGGTGAAGCATTCGCTGCAAATACGCTTTCGATCGATTGCTACTAATCAGCAGCATTGCGACATCGTCCAGTCGTATCATCAGAATTCCACTGAAGCCTCAGCTCCTCGGCATAAACAGAGCTCAAGCTCAAGCCGAACACCCAAATATACCATCATCTGCTCAATGCGGTCGCAAATGGCTGCGCTCTTGGCCACAAGTACGTCATTTAATTTAAGGAGCGCATTGAGCAATCTAACATCCCTCTGCTCACTCGCCTCAAGCCCAATTAGACCGCTTAGCACACAGTAAAGTCGAAGCGAACGATGAGAACCTGAACCATGCGTTAGATTTGCGCGATAAGTCTGGTAGACCTTCTTCCTAAGTTCAATTTGCCGAACAAACCGGGAAATACAGTACTCGTATTCGTAATCTTCCGCGTCATGTCGTTTTGCTTGCACCAACATGTCTAGAAGCGCCTGAGTAGTTATCGTTGGTTGCGCGAGGATTCGGCCTATGCTTCCCGCCTGATAACTCTTACCTTCAAGGTCTCCGTATTCATCGACGAGCATCTGAAATATCCGGGAATGCCGATCAACCGCACCCATATCTGCGACGGATGCGAGCTCCGTAATGTTTTTTGCACTGCACCCCGCAAATGCGTTGGCGAACCGGGCTAGAACATCCAGCCGGCTAGACTTGTAGGCATCGAGAAAGGCTTTCCCCTCAAAGGCCGTGTACATATAGGTTTGACTGTTCTCGAAAGGATCACCTTGAGAGTACACGTAGTCGCACGCTTCGCTCAAATTTGCTCGCCTCTTGCTACCGCCAGTATGTACTTCTGAAGTGCCTCCAGCACGATGATCACCACGCCATGGCACGACATTCAAGCCTCGAAATCTGGAATCCAAAAGACAAAACCTCACCATGCACGACCTAAAAATCGCCACGGACGGATCTCTCCAACCTAGTGCGGCGCTTCGCCAATCGGCTGGATAGGTCGAAGTGCTTTACCCTCCATCAGCAACAGAACGTTTGCGCGGCCCCTGCTGCACGCGCTTGCAGGACATCAACGCCGCTAGTCAAAAAGTATAGGCTAGTGCAGACGGCCTTTCACCTTCTCTAGGACTATCTCGGCCAACTCTCCGACCGATCGCGTGAAATCATTCACCAGCGTCAGGTCAGAAGACTCCGGCGGTGGAAACGCAAGGTCAACTCCCACCACGTTCTTTAGCTTCCCGCTAAGGGCCTTCCGATACAAATCCTTCGAATCCCGTTCGACCAAAAGAGGAAGTGGCGCATCGAGAAATACCTCATAATAGTTAACGATATGCTCACGATTCCAACTTCGATTCTCAGGAAACAATGACAATACGCCGAACACCACGTTGATCCCTTGCTGATCCAAGTAACGACAAAGACGAGAGATGCGATACGCGTTTCGCCTGCGATCATCTAGCGTGTGCCCTAGGTCGTTACCCAGTAGCTCACGAATTGTGTCTCCGTCTAAAAATACGCAGTTTTTGGACAAAGCAACGATCTTTTCCCTTAGGCTGCGAGCGACCTCAGTTTTACCACTACCCGATAGACCAATGAGCCAAACTATCATATGAAATGCAGAGTAAATCCAACGCGAATAATGCAACTCACATTAGCTCATCGCCCGAACTGTTAGTAAAGTCCCGACCGCACAACGCGTTTTAAAGACATGAAACACAAGCCCTCGGACACCAACAACAAATTTTTTTCCTACCTTGAGTTCGGCTCGATTTGCTTGGAAAGCCAGTCAAAGCATGTATGGGACTTTCGGCTTCACGAGACGGCGTATGATTGGTTCATGTTGGCCCGTTACGCAAACGATATGCAGGCTTATGAAGAACTTATCCGAGTTTTGCGCTCAGGCCGCCCCCCCGCCTCGATCGAACTTGTTTCAACCAAGTACGCTCAAGAAATACATCACAGCGACGACCTCGAGAGGAACCTTTCAAAGGTCATTGCATTGGCCCTGCTCACGGGAAACTCTGAGCGTAGCTTCTACGAGCTTGGCCATACTCTCTTTGGCTGCATCGAGGGGATGAGCTTTTTGCTCAATCTCCTCGAAAGCCTCAGTATCGAGATCCCGCCGCTTTGCCTGCAAGATGTGCGCTGGTATGGCCGTGACATCTCTGCACTCTTCAACAGTTTGGCGATTAAGCTCCATAGCAATTTCTCAGTACGAACATCCCAGTCCGAGGCCGAACTGCCATCTGCTTTCGATGTTTTCTTCGCAAAAGGCGTTACCCTCCTTTATGCAACCGAGAACCCCGACCAACTGTTTAGCGAGATTTCGAAGGGCACGTGTGCACTATTCGATTATTCTTTCCCCGTCGACGAACAACGTTCGAGAGTTATTGGAACAGGCAAAAAGGTGACTCACGTATGCTTCCACGAATTCGCAGATTTAGTAAGGAACGCAGGCCTAAGCTTCTACCTCAACAACACCTCGTTAAGCGGGGGAGGCTCCGAGCAAATGGTTTCTGCCGACTGCCTTGTAGGGCCTGAGCAAGTATGTCGTCGGTTTATTGAAGTAGAAGGAGTAATTCACAATAAAATACGCGCTCGAATAGCTGATGTGCCTCAGCTTCGGCCTCTCTTCCCCGGCATCTCCGACTCAGGTTCATCGTGGGGCTTGGCTCCCTTCGATACAAAACTTTGGCGGCTCTCACGGAGTGCGTTTTGACGTACCATATCCATATCCACGGTCGTAAATCCAGGAGCACCCGATGACCGAGCAAGCAGCACGGAGCTTCATAAGAAGGATCGAACATGACGGCGCAACGCTTGCCATCATCCTGTCCCATCGACACGTCGGTGAAGGAATCGAATTTTTTACGCCACCCGACTTCTCTCAGCAGCTGGGCTACATGCGTCGCCCCGAGGGATACGAAATCGAACCACACGTGCACAAGCTTGTCATTCGCGAGATCAAATTCACTCAAGAGGTGCTTGTTGTTCGATCAGGCAGGATTAGAGTAGATCTATACACTGCCGGACGGGCATTCCTTCAAAGCGAGGTTCTCGAGAAAGGCGACGTCATTCTCTTGGCTTCAGGCGGACACGGATTCACTTTTTTAGAGGAATCCGAGCTGGTTGAGATAAAGCAAGGCCCGTACCTCTCATTCGAAGTCGACAAGGAACATTTCGAAGGACGGCCGTTTTCAGAAGATGATAAGTAAGGCAGAACAAATACTCCTTCAACTGCAGTACCGCGAAAGGCTGACTTCGGGAAAGTCGCTTCCGACGTTTCGCGAGGTGGGATTCAGCAACTACTCAGAACACGATGAGGACGGAATCCTGCTCTATCTGTTTGCTGTCTTGGGGGCGCGCTCGAGACTCTCGATTGAGATTGGGGCCGGCAACGGAGTTCACTGCAACACCTCGAATCTGATTGTTCACCACGGTTGGCACGGAGCTTTGATAGATGCGTCCGAGAAGAACATCGAGAACGGCCGGGACTTTTACACTACGCGGCGCGAAACAAGAATTTACCCGCCGCAACTGATCTGTCGACGCGTCACTGCCGAAAATGTGAATGAGATTGTTCATGAATGCGGATTTCCGAGTGAAATCGACCTACTTTCTATAGATGTCGACGGAATCGACTTCTGGTTATGGAAAGCTCTCGAATGCGTGACTCCTGCGGTAGTCGTCGTTGAGTACCAGGACATTCTTGGGCCCGACCGGAGCTGGGTAATGCCGTACATCCCGACATTTGATTGGCAATCAGAACACGGAACAGAAAATGAAGATTTCTACGGAGCTTCTTTGGCTGCCTTCGTCAAGCTTGGCAGGCAAAAGGGTTACCGTCTGGTGGGCTGCAACATGTACGGGTTCAACGCTTTCTTCGTTAGAGAGGAGCTTAAACCTTCGATTCTTCCTGAGTTAGACACGCGAGAATGTTTCACTCACCCCAAGTGCCTAGATGGAATGCGCACCAGATTTCCCTCCGTTGCTCGGCACAACTGGATCAGGTACTAGTGGGGCAGTTCGTTAATTCGGTGAATCCATGGACGTCATGTCTTGCGCCCCACTTGCAGAATGCCTTTGTTTTTGCGGCCTCCGGCCACAAGAATATCCTGCGCTTTGTCCTCAGATTACTTCAAGCTCGCCGCTAGTGCCTACAATGCCCCATGAACCATGCCGCATTGACACGAACCGCGGTCGACGCTTCTTTTGCGTTCGCTGAAGTAGAAACTTCCTCTGCTTTCACTAACGCAGGGGAAAGCGCCAACAAATAAGAAAGCGCCCTGGAATCTGACGCTGCGAAATAGGTGCTGCCGCGGGCACCCCGCTCCCGATGCGCCGGAATATCAGACAGAATGACCGGCCGTCCCAGTGCCTTCGCTTCCTCGACGGAAAGTCCAATTCCTTCGTAGAGCGAAGGGTTCAGCACCGCCTTGCTCTGCCGCATCAGCAGCAGCACATCGTCGTGTGGTATGAGCCCAAGGTAGCGCGTCATGTGCTGCACGCCTTGGCGAGCGATGCGTTGCTCCAGCTCAGCAAAGTGATCGGGGAACCGATAGTCGTGCGGGTTGCCGGTCATGACCACCAGACATTCTTCACCACGCTCTTTCAGCAGTCCAAGCGCATCGATCACGACTTCGTGATTCTTGTGCTTCCAAAATTGGTTCGGGAGATACAGAAAATCGGACGGAAGGTTATAGCGCTCCAAAATCTCACTGGGCTCTGCGGCACGGACATGGGGTGGAATCATTGCTATCGGATGGTAAACCTTGACTTGCGGCTGCGGAGGGCCGGTGAGCGCTTCAAGGTCCGCCCGTTGCGATTCGCCGGAAATCAGGGCGACATCGGCTCGTTGCAGGGCGTCCAGAAAATACTGGTCTCGTTCCGCTCGCTCCTCAGGGGAAAAGAACTGCGGGAAGTGTCGATGCTGGAAATCGATGAGGAGAGATATTGTTCTGACGGAAGGTTCATCATGAGCGTAGGGCGAACCGAAGTAGACATCGATAGCATGCGCTCGAAGGGCTTGACTGAACTTGGGATCCGGGACCTTCTGCCCCGGCCGTCGCGCTCCAGCTGCCCGGACAGCTTCCTCCTCCGACGAATCTCCGAATATGAGTTTCGCCATCGGAAACATGCCAAGCACCGACCGCGGGATTGGCTTTCCGGAGCGGTTGGCCAAAAAAAGCTCCAACTCGGGGTAAGTTAGCTGCAGGGCTGAGAGCAGATATTTGAGGTAGACGTGCCCCGCCGTCCAAAGCTCGTTACCCATGATGTCAAAGCAAATTCTCACCGGTGCGCTGCTCTTGCTCCTTTTTCTAACGCTTAAGATTATAACAAAAGCTCTCCGCTAGACGCATCGCTGCTTTACAGCAACTGCCGGTTGGCACAGAACTTGCTGATAGAGCAATCGTTCACTCCTCCACAAGCAGAGTGGCGGGATAATCGGGCTCGCGGTGTTGACTGACGGACGCTCTCGGACGTGAATGTTCAACCTCACTTGCGGCCGTTCCGCCGCTCCGCGCTGGCGTACCGTATCACCTAGAGGACACACCCCTTTTCGTCCTTATTCCTTTAGAAAAAAGGGGTGTGCTGGCACCGGGTATCCGCTTAGCAAGCGCTGGCACTTGGCTTCCGAGACCACATCACGATCGCCGCGACAAAGACTGCCGAGAACGCCAAAACGGCAAGCGCAATGCTTGAACGCCGGATCGTATCACGGTATTGTTGAGCCTGCGCGACTCGATCTTCCGGAAACAGACTGGCACTTCGGCCGTCCTGCTGAAAGAAATAAAGGTCAGCATCGTCCCTGAACCTGAACGATCGCCTTGCCTCTATCTGCTCAGCAAGCCTTCCGCTCTCGTGCTCCCACTGAGCGAAAAAAATCGAGCCGTCATCCAGAAAGAAATCTCCTGAAACGTTCTTGGGCGACTTTGGTCCGGCAGACAACCCGAGCGTAACGCTCACGGTGCCGGACGGGACCTCGATACTCTCCAGCAAAGCAGAATACTCCGCTAGATCAGTCTTGACTCCAATCGGCAGTATTCTTGCGAGCACGCCATCGCTAAAGTCGAGCCGAACCGCCCGAACGCCCATGAGCCTCAGTCGGGTCATGGATAACTGCTCCCCCCCTCACTGCAAAAGGGACACACCTGCGGTGTGCAGGTCTTCTGGCGGGTTCTATGAAAGCACTTCCTTGAACAACGAAAGGGGCTTCGTTGCTCAAGGTGTTGATTCCCTAAACCACACCAATATACACACCTCTATAGTGGCGCGTAATAATGATAAAAGCGTTCGCTATTTAAAATGGACCACGGCGACGAAGTACCGACGTCAGGTTGGATGACGTTGGCTCACTTTCAGGAACAACTTCCGGTTCTTGCTCCGGACTCATCGAGGATCTCTCGAGTTGACCGGAATCCCGGTCCCACCGGCAGACACCGACGCGGCCGTCCGCACACAAGACAGTCCCGTCCACGAAGGTGGTTGAGGTCGGGTATAGCGTCACGCTGTAGCTGCCAACCGGAAACTCAAACTTTCCGTAGTTTTCTTCTTGTGGCGGAGCCAGCTTTGCTCCGATTCCGTACATTTGTACGCCATCTCCGTCCCTTAAAATTCGGACTGCGAAGAGGTTCTCACCATCCTCGGCCCAGCATGGAGCAGCAGCCACGGCGAGCGTGACAATGCAGATGAACATAAACACAGATCGCATAACAACCTCGTCAAAAATGGAGGAAAGGGGGGTCTACTCTAAGTGAATGGGAAAGGAACGTCCGAGGTCGGGACTCCTCCTGGAAATGGAGCGGAGGATGGTAGCATAGGCTATTTCCCAGTGCAAACTGGCAATCCTTTCAGCCGTATAGTCCCGGTCGTCGACAGAGTCCGGCCGGGCGTCGTTTACCCAATGGTATTTGTCTCTCTTGCTTCTTCCCGATGTACGGCCCTTGCCCTTTCCCTGAGTCGCTGGGACTATAATG
>JAGRAW010000132.1 GCA_020434415.1 Bdellovibrionales bacterium | reverse complement strand
CCCACATCCAACTCACACCCGACAGGATTAACGTCTACGCGCGCTAGCCGAAAAGAAAGGCTCGAGCCTTCCGCAGCTCAAGATCCCGCTCCCGAAGCAATTCGAGTAATTTAGGCACAGCCCCTTGAGCTGTCAGATGAAAGGAACCGAGTGAACGCGCCGCATTCGACCGAACGCCCCAATCATGATCATCAAGCGCGTCGATCAGTCCCGCGATTGCTTCGACAGCGCCCATTGTGCCAAGCGCTCGTGCTGCCGCTCTCCGTAGCGGCTTTCGTTCATCGTCAAGATACTCCACGATGCGGGGAGCGACTCCGGCTGCCGGAGCACCTAAGCGGCCTAGGGCGAACACCGCATCACGCTGCTCCTCGACATTGGGTGAATCAAGCGCAATCAGCAGCTCCTTCAAGAGTCTTTTGCCGCGTCGCTCTACTGCCTCTAGTGCGCCCGGGTCGTCTAACGCACGAAGTGCCTCGATCGAGTTTCCCTTCACTACGGCATCACGGTCGTCAAGCGCCTCGACCAACGCCTCGCGCGCCGGTCGCGCGGCAACGCCCATGTTACTCAGCACCCGCGCCGCCTCTCTCCTGGTCCGAACGTCTCGGTGACGAAGTGCGATCAACTGCTGAGTGCGGTAGTCGTCGAGCGCCTTGGCCAGATCCGTACCCTCGAAGCGTTCCGCTACCGTGATTCGAACAAGAGAACGCAGCGCCAACGGCTGATACCATGCGCCGGAGTCAGCGAGGCATCGTGTCAGCACCGGGAGCGCTGCTTCAACGCCATCGATAGCCCCGATTTCTTCTAACGCGATTGCCGCAAGTACACGGACATCTTCGAGACGATCCTGTAGTGTCATCTTCAATGCGGGAATTGCCCGCTCCGAACGGAGTGCGGCAAGTGCATTGACCGCGTTCGAACGGGAAATCTTATCGCCGCCCTCGAGGTGCTCAGCAAGCTCCTCTTCGAGTGCGGAAGCCGGGGCACCCAACTCCTGAAGCGAGCGCATCGCAAAGTAGCGTACTCCCGAATCTTCGTGGCGAAGTGCCTCACGAAGACCCGCGAACGTCGCCTCCGACGCCTGCCCTATCGCGCCGAGCGCCACTGCCACTTCCCGCTGCACCAGGACGGTCTCAGATTCGATAGTTCGAAATAGTTCATTCGAACTCTCTCGCTTGTAACTCTTGAGCACATTGAGCGCTTCCGGTGTGCCTATCGTTCGCAGTGCGACGGCTGCATAGTGGCGCATCATCCGATCGGAGTCGGACAACAGATCGATAAGCGGACGAACAGCTTGCTCACCACGGGTGCCCACGATGGCACAACTTCGCGCTGCGCTTCTTCGTTCCTCCGGATCGACGGCAGCGAATCGAGCAAGCTCTCGTTGCATTGCATGGCGATAATCTCCCTCCGCGCTCTCATGCTCCAGCAGAGAGATAACCAGAAGCGCTTCGCGTCGATGCCACTCTTCGGTCGATTCCAGCGCACCGAGTAGGACCGGACGGGCGTCTACCTGGCCTCGACCAAACGGTAAGCGTGCAAGCGCAAACGCGGTAACGATTGCGAGCTCCTCGTCCAGGCCGCTTGAGAAAAGCTGCCAGAGTTCTCTCCCGGTCCTTTCCTCACCGAGCATCGCTAACGCACTGACCGCGTTCGCAAACGGCACCCGTTCACTCGGGTCAAGGGCATCGAGAATCCGCTGTACCGCACTTTGAGGCGGCAGGCCGCGTTTCGCAAGCGCGCCGGCGGCGTGGTATCGCACGCCCGCCTCGGCATCCTTCAGCGCCTCGACCAGTGCTCGCCGAACAGCCGCCTCAGCGCACGGCACTGCACGGAGGGACTCTGCTGCAAACGTTCTCACGATCGGATCACGATCGGAAAGCGCGCTTACAAGTGAAGCGGTCTTGGGTTGCATTGCTGTTCGCGTGCTTGAAGGAGCTGCTCCAGAATACTTTGCTGCGCTCCCCGCATTAACTCCGCTGCCTGTTCCAACAACGAAGTACGTTCCTGCTCAGCGAGAGTCTGCTCTTCGCTACTGCCTACTGGAGCAACCGGAAGGCCAAACAGACGCCGGGCATCTTCCGCACGACCGGCTCTCAGCAGGTTTTCACAGACGTTCATCCGCAATAGCGTGTTTGTGGGGTAGGCATTGAACGCTACCCCGGAAACCCGCAGTGCTATGTCCGACCGGCCGACTTCTCGCGCATAGGCAACGCATTTCATCACCGTCACTTCAAAGTCGGCATCGCTTCGCTCCTTTAGTCTCGCGCTTTCTTCGATAGCCTTCGCCGCGGCGTTCAAATACCGATCAATAGCAGTTGGTTCCCGGCTTGTGCGAAGCAACTCGCTCAGGACACCCTGGAGATAAGCCATAGCCGCCCCCAAGTGGCAGCCATTCGGACGAGTTGCGGGCAGCTGTCTCAGCGCTCGAACGAGCTCGGTAGCTCGATTTGCGGCGGTATGCTTAGCCAAGACCTTGCGTTGTCCCTGTGCCGCTATGCGGATGCGCTCTTCTTCATGCGTCAGATAGTAGCGAATCAGCTCGGCCACCTGCTCATCGTCGTCTTCATCGTAGAGTAGCAATTCTCTACCCGTCTCGAATAACTCCTCCATGCCGTTCCGAATTCGAGGAGTGATTAGTAGCGCGCCGCATTGCAGAGCTTCGAAGACGCGGAAGTTCAAGTCCTTTGCCACGGTCTGATTCACTATGATTTTCGCCCGAGGGTATGCGGCAGGATAAGGGCCGCCGTCGGCATCCACCGGGACACGTGCTCTCAGACGCTGAAAGAACGCCGCTCGTGCGGGGTGCTGTCGCGGATCTAGATTTCCACGGAAGCATACGGGGATATCGCGTTGTTCACTCTGCACGACGGGCTTCGGCGCCCAGAGGGGCAGCCACAACGGTGCATGGTCGCTGCTACCAATGAACTCCGCAAAAGCCGGCAGGAAATCCTTTTGCGCAACCAGGGCCCGATTGAAGCACGCGGCAAGGCCTCGGTGCCAACTCGTATGGTGGTGGGCATCAACTGAAACAAATGCTGTAGGGACGCAGGCATGTTCAAGATCCAGCACACTCACTGAAGTGCTGTCATCGAAGTACACTGCCATATCCGGCTGAAACGGCTTGAGCTGTTCGAGCAGCGTTGGAAAGGAGAGAAGTCGCTCAAATTGCAGATCGAATGCGGGATGTACCCACCCGGCAGTTCTTACTTCGTGGCCTAGCGCGCGAAGCTCGGGAGCAAGCCACGCCTGATTAATCAGGAGAATACGGAGTGCGTCTTTGGAGGCTGCTCCCGTGCTATCTATGCTACCGCCCATAGCGACGTACCGCCCTCTGCATCGAGGGAGCTCATCGACTAAGAGTTCCCGACGGAGACTGCCTCCGAAGGAGCCTCTATCTTGGCCAATAACTCGTTTGCCAGCTCATGTGCAGGTTCAAACAACAGGATCTTACGGCATTGTTCCTCCGCATCGTCCATGCGACCTTGTGCATAGAGGCAGCCGGCGTAGGTAAACACAATCGAAAGATCGACCGGATGGATGTCCAGGTACTGCACCAGCGCATGCTCCATGGCCTCCAGTCGCTTGAGCTGGTAGCCCAGCCTCACGATACCTAGAAGTGCTTGAAGATTCTCGCAGTTCAGCTCCAGTGCCCTGGAGTAGTAGCCCCAAGCGCGTTCCTCGTCGCCCTGACCCGCCATCACGATGCCCAAGCCTGCAAGTGCCGGATCATGCTTTGGATTTCGCTGCAAACAGTCATTGAACAGTTGCTCTGCTTCCGCCCATTGCTTGCTAGCCGCCGCGACAGCCGCTCTGCCGCACAACGCCCGATAGGCGTATGCCGAGTTCGTCACAGCATCGGCAAAGTCTTTGTCCGCTTCTTCGGTGCGTCCCTCGCAGGCAAGCGCTTCTCCACGCAAAATCCGTGCAAGCGCTCTCTGGCTCTCAGTCAGCGTCGCCTCAGCGAGCAATCTCTCGGCTTCTTCGATGACCGTTTCATACTGCTTTTTCTTCTTCGCCTCCTCGAGTCCACGAATCCTCAGTGCTATGGTTGGACCATCACTGGAGAGACTCGGAGCTTCGGTGGCGTCCTGCCCCTGTTCCGCAGATTGTGCTTCAGTGCGCTTCGCAATCTCTTCTCGCAGCTCGAGTGCATCGGCATGGTCGGGTCGAATTTGCAGGATGCGCTCAAGAATTCCCTGCGCCCGCGAAAATTTGTTCTGGCGGAAATAGCAGCCGGCAAGACAATATTGGATATGGAGATTGTTCTTGTCGACTTTAAGGAATCCGCGTAGGGCGTTCTCCAGCTCGACCAGCCGATTCAGCTCATACGCTGCATTCACCAGATACAGCATCGCAGAGGGGTTTCCCGGCTCATTTTCTGCGGCACGTAGATACAATTCAAACGCTTCGGACTTTCTCCCGCGCGCCCACTCCACGGCGCCGAGACCGAGCAGCGACTTCACATCGCGAGGATCTTGCCGAAGCGCTGACCGGAACGACTGTTCCGCTTCCTCGAATCTGGTATCGGTAAGCGCCAGTACGCCGAGACTTCGTAACGCCCGGGCAAAATGCGGCGCGACCTCGACCGCCTGTTGATACCAACTCCTTGCCTCGTCAGCAGCTCCACGGCGCATCGCCTCGTCTCCGGCCGTGCAGCATTGTCTAGCCCGCTCGATGTCTTGCTCGACGTCAGGCTGCGCCGCGACAACCTCAGGAATTCGGCGCACCGTCGCCTCAGCACTTTTCGCCTGAGCTTCGGCACCGGAAAGGGTTTGCTCGACCGGCCATTGCTGGGCCGGCATCGGCATCCGGGCCGGCATTGTAGAGCTCAAGACCGTCTCGTAGATCTCGAGGTTTCTAGCCGCTGCCCGCTCCCAAGTGAATTGTTCCACTTGCTCGACCAGCCCACTCTTTGTCGGCGCATAGTACGCCGCAGTCACGGCATTGAGAATGCTCTCATCGTCATCCGGGGCGCAGTAGTAAGCCTTCGTTCCGAAATAGTCGCGCGCAGTCCCGTAGTCTGTGACTACCGTGTTCGTACCGTACTGAGCCGCCTCTAGGGAAACCAGCCCGGGGAGTTCAAACCAGCTTGGCAGCACGTGAACGCGGGCCGCGCAGAACGCGCTCGCGAGCATCTGCGGCTCGAGTCGCCCGAGATAGACGGTCTTTCCTTTTCGCCGAAACGCGCGACACGCTTGCTCGTACTCCGGCTGATACGTAAAGCCCCCGGTAGCGAAGACGACGGTGAGGTCGCTATCCTCCAACGCTTTCAGCAGCATCAATTGATTCTTTCGCCACTCCAAGCGACCGACGCATAGCACGAAGTTTTCCAATCCGGTTTCTTTACGGAACAGTGCGCCATCATCGCGGAAGTCAGCGACTTCGCGACCACATCGGTATTCTTCCACACGCGGCGTCTGAGGATAATCGCGTCGTAAGGATTCCGCCTCGTAGGCCCCGGTCGCGATCAGAGCGGCTGAATGATGAGCAGTCCACGTATTGTCCCACGCAGGTGCGGCTTCGACTTCCTTGGCGGCATGAAGTAGCTGCGCCCATTTCTCTTGCGGCTGTCCGACATCGACGTACGCTTTGAGGGCGAAGTAGAGGTTCGCCATCTGATTGTAGAAGATGGGCCAGTCCTCATACATCGTGGTTACCACGTAGGGGGTTCCGGCAAGGTGGCAGCGTCTTGCCATTTGCTCGGTCGCTTCGCGAATGGCGAAGTTGTAGAGATGCGCAAGGTCGTAGTCCTTGGGATCTTTTGTTCCGGCAACATCGATATCCACGTGATGGCCCAATCGACGGAGCCCCTCGGTCACCCGTTCCATGACGACCGTATCGCCGCCTCGATGGGTCAGCGCATTCGGCCGATTCATCATCAAGACACGAAGGCCGCTCCGGACGTAGGCGGGTGCAACCTGTTCGGCGCTATCCGGAAGCGTCGCTGCCGAGGACGGCTCATCACGGAGCGACAAGCGAATCCCTGAAACCTGTTGATAGAGATCCCGAAATGCTACCGCAGTGTGAAATCCGTCGCGCGTCGTGCTCCACTCCCGGGCTTCTGCGGTAAGCGTGTCGGTAAGCTCGGGCGTTGTCAGTAGGTCGTTGAGGGCTCTTTCCAACGAATTCAGCGGCCCGACTCGGTACACGCAACGATCGAGACCGTCGAAGGCAGGCATCGTGACGGCACAGAGGGGAGTGCCTGCTTCAAGCGCCGTTCCCAACACTTCCCGCGATTCGAACTGCGGTCGAGTCGTACTGAGCACCGCAACGTCAGCGGCGGACAGGTAGAGCGGCAACTGCGAGGCGCCCGCCGAGTCTCGAACGAAGTGGATATAATGGTCGAGGTGGAGCGATGCTACCTTACGTTCCAGTTGATCGCCGTAGCCGCCGTCAAATCCCCCGGCACCTCCGATCTGCATGACGTAGAGGTGTAGATTGGAGTGCATGCGCTGCAATTGGTAGACCGCGGCGATCATGTCTTCGACGCGGGCCTCCGGAAGACCGAATTCGAAACATACGGCAGCCTGCCAATCTTCCGGGATCGCGAGCAACCGCCGAGCTTCTTCTTTCGAGGGGGCCTGACAGGTAGTGACACCGCTTTCGATGACCTGAATCTTACGCGGCGGCACTCCGGACGAGATTGCGGCTAAGTACTCCCGTCCATTATCCACAACTACCGACGAGGCGTGCTCTCGCAATAGTTCCGGCACAACATCTCGAGCGTTGGTGTCTTGTATATGCGCGACGATAGTAATCCCGTCGCGGCGTAGCTCTTCGAGCAAATTTGAAAACTGACGAGAATCGAAAAATGGATAGCAGCAATTGATATGAAGGATCTTGATCTGCTCACTAGCGATCGTTGCACGAAGCGCTGCATAGTTGGTGCTCGTGCGCTTCCAGCAGCGGCGCACCTGCGCAGTGTCTTGCTTCACCAGCACATCGGCATGCACTTCTTCGGCTAAGACGACGACGCTCTCCGCTACAAACTGCCCGAGAAGGCGATCGACGTAGCGCGTAATCGCCCAGTCCTGGTTATAGGTGGTGAGCAGTCCTAATTTTCCTACCGACATCCTTTTCTTGCCCCATCGCTCCGCTGCGAAGCCTCTCGTATGATCGTCACGCTCAGTGCGGTTCGGTGCTATTCATGGGACACTCGCCATGCCTAGTGAGGCGATAGTCCCCTGATATATGATGAATTTGAGCGAAGGCAGGTTCGCGGTTTGGGGCTGTATTCATTATTCCGCGCTTGAATCGGTCGATTCCGGAAGTAACATATTGTATTCATTAGCGATATATGTCCCCTCAGTCTGATACACCGGGTGACTTGCCTCCTATTTCCGCGGAACAAGTTGCCAATTATGTCGTCTGCCCGGAAGCATGGCGCTTAAAACACCTGGAGAACGCGTCGGTGCGTCCTGCCGCCCAGCGTCCGGCTGAGGGTCGGAGACGGCGAAGCGCCTGGGTGCAAGAACAAGACCTCTCCAAAACCCTGAGGGACTACGCCAAAGTCGTCTACCTACTGACCGTAGTAGTGGTCATCTTAGTCTTTCTCTTCGACATCAAGCGAAACCTCTATCCGAAAGACCGCACGCGGCCGAATCGGGCCCTGGAAGCACCTCATGAATGAACGGCTCTTGGGAGTAGTTGAAGCGAGTGAAAAATCGGTCCCTTTGGAGATCACGCTACTGCTACTCACCATAGGATTACTTATTCTGATCTGGGACATTTTCGAGCGTCGCAGTCGTCGGTTACAGCACGGCTCCGGACTGAGCTCTGAAGCGGAGCTGCTCTCGGCAAAAGGCAGCTCTCGGGCTACCACGCACGAATTGTATGCTCCCGAGCTTGGGCTACGCAGCCGTCCGGATGCGCTAATTCGTGAGGGCGAGCACATAATTCCAGTAGATATCAAACCGATGAGCAGTAAGATCCGTGATCGCCATGTCGTAGGGCTACTGATGCACATGCGCCTCATCGAAGCGCTCGAAGGGGTCCGCCCACCCTACGGCATTCTTTTGATGGGCAGCAGTAAGCGACAAGTCCGCATCAAGAACACCCCGGAAAAGCAGCGGTGGTTGGATTCCCTACTTGACGAGATGCGTTCAATCCGCGATCAGGGCATACCCGCGGTTCCGTCCCCCGCTCCGTTCAAGTGCCGAAACTGTGACGTGCGCGAGGTATGTGCACATAGTCTGGCCAACGGAAGCGCCGAATAATCGACGGAGACTCCTTCCGCAGGATCAGCTAAGGGGCTCTTGTCAGGAAGCTGAGAGGCTTTTCGCGGCGTGCTCCGAGGTTTGTTCGCAGAACCTTTTCAGTGCCTGCAGTTGCGGAGTGAGTCGAGCTGTGATCGTTTCTCCGAGCGCCCACCAGGACTGGAACATCTGCTGCTGGAGAAGCTGCTCACAAATCTGTTGGATGGCATTGATATGAGTATTGAACTCTTCAATTTGGGGTTCGAGTTGAACCGCCTCTACTGACAGCAGCGTCAGGTACCAGTTCACGAATGCCAATAGATCATCAACAGCAGTCGCCAGTGTCGTGTTCGCCGATTCAGCATGCCCGTCGCGATAGTTGGCACCGGCCGTATCGAACTGGTCGATTATCTGAGCCAAGTAGTGTTCGGCAACGCCCAGCCGTTCAAGCAGGTACTCTCGCTTATCGCCGGTCTTGATCTCCAGGAGCACATTCCGGTGAACGTTGAGCGGTGCTCGCCAATCTGCCTCGGAAAGCGACTGCCCCCCGAGCTGCATATCGACGATAATGCTATCCGGATCGATGCTTGCTTTGACGAGCTCAATAAGATCACCCATCGTGCTCACGCTACTGATGTCGGCGGGAAATTCTTGGCTATCGACTTTAACGCTGATCATGACGGTTATGCGCTCTCGTGCTGCTCGGACGAAAGGATGGGTAAACTTCGTGCGGCGGGTCGAACACGGGCGGCACTTCCGCCCCGCTGGACAGCGTAATGAGCGTACAAACTCCCGAAACGCTCGCTTCGCCGAACCAGGTTCTCATACAGACGATCCGTTTCCGAGATTAGTTGCAGCGGATCATCCCCACGAAGATTCTCCTTCTCCATGATAAATATTCGTATTATGGCCCCTAAAATGGGATACGCAAGCGAAACCTCCTCCAAATGCCTATCAATTGCCGCAACGGTGGCATTCGCATCGTTCAACAGCTGCGGTGGGCTCGAGACATCGCGTACTAACTGGTGAAGTTGTGCAAGCGTCTGGCGGCCGGCTCGTGCAAGCTCGATCGCCTTGGTGAGGCCGGCCAAGCTCGGATGTATCGCCTCCAGGGGCACTCCCGGCTGTCGAAGCTCTTCAGCAACGGGGATACCGGCGAACTCCTCTTTCCACAGTGCTCGATATGCATCCCGGGCATTTGGATAGTAATCGTCCGGCTGGCCGTGGCGCCCGGAACAGCCATTCAACGGGAGAAAATCTAGAAACCCTTCAGCGTCAAACGCTGAGTAGTATACAACCACCTGTCTCGGGTCGGCGATTGCAGCAGGTATTTCTACACTGCCTTCTGCACCCAAGGGGGTGTCCAACCGCAGCTGTGCAAGATAGGCCACCAGCTCCGGGGAAATCTGTTGATGACAATCCGGCCGTGAACACGGAAAGTTGGGGTTGCACGGATTGCAGGACACCTGCGGCTGGAGCACGAAATTGCCTGCACTATAGGGTCCGGTCTCGAAACACAGTGCGGACGCGAGAAAAAGCGCCACCACCGGGGTCCCCACGGCAACCGACAAATGCATCGGGACAATATAACAAGTAATTAGTACGTCCAATTACTG
>JAGRAW010000131.1 GCA_020434415.1 Bdellovibrionales bacterium | reverse complement strand
GATGCGCACAGCACCGGCATCAGGACGTTCAAATCCGCTGAGCATTCGAAGGAGCGTCGATTTTCCTGCCCCGTTCGGCCCACTCAACAGGATCAGTGATCCGGCATCAGCTTCGACGGTGACGGAACGAAGCGCAACTGCCGTGCCGTACCGTTTGCTGACCTCACGGACGGCTAGGAAGCTCATCAGCTCGCTCTTCACCCATACGGTCGAAAGCGGCCAAACATTCCGCCGTCTCCCGCGTCAGCTCCGCTTTCGTTTGTTCGTAGGCTTCGGCGCTGACTTTCCCGAGGGAGTGCTCGTGCTCCAAATCTTCGAGTGCCTGGAGGAGCCTCTCGCGTCGCTGCACCAGGTCTAACAGTTGCACTTCGCTATCGCCCGCAAGCAGCGGCTCTTCGCTGCGGAAAAACGGCATCAGCAATCCCCAGCTCGCGACTAGCGCAAGCAAGAACGTCACCGCGATAAAAATTAGTTGGAGTAAGCTCATCCGGCCCTCGCGACGGCAGATGCTTCGAGCGACGCTCGTCGATACGACGGCTCGAGCAATCCCTGAAAAAAGACAATGCCGGTACCGAAGAGCACCACCACCGAACCGAACCACAGCCAAACCTGCAGCGGGTTGATGAACACCTTCAGCAATACAGTTGCTTTGGTGATATCAATCGGCGCATGAGAGTGAGTTCCGTCTCCGACCGGACCGGCATCGAGCCCCGCCATCGCGAGATACAAATCCTCCAACGGCGTCACTCGCAAATCGACCTCGGTCGTAACCTCCTGGTTGGTCGTATAGGCCCGTCGCTCAGGATGCATCACCTCGAGCAAATCTCCGCTGGCCGCGTCGCTCACTTTGATATGAGCCACCAACGCGTTGTAATTCCCTTGATCCCGCTCTTCGACTCGATCAAGTGTGAGGCGATACCGCCCCACTTCCGTGCTCTCACCCGGTTTCAGCGAGATGTCTCTTTCTATCTTGTAAGCCATCGACGCCGTGATCGCGATGGCCATCAGCGCAACACCGAGATGTACGAGAAATCCACCGTAGCGACGAGGCTTACGACGAACTACCTGGACCAGACTGGCGGCGTAGCCTTCCCGCTCCTGCTCAGCGCGCCTGATTTTCACCGCACGCCGAAATTCCGCTTCAATCGTCAGCAGTACGAACAAGCATAAACCGAAACTCACGGCAGCTGAGATTCGCGTCGGATCGAGCGCAAGAAACAGGACAGTAAGCCCTGAACCGACAACCAGCGGTTTCACAAAAGCGCGAACGAGCAGCTTCACCGAGCTTCTACGCCAGGCAATCAGGGGGCCCACGCCCATCAAAAAGAGTAATGCCAGAAAAAGCGGCACATTCACCTTGTTGAAGAACGGCGGTCCGACCACCGCCTTCTCACCGGCCACCGCCTCACTGATGATTGGGAACATCACACCCCAGAACGTCGCAAAGCAGATGCCGAGTAGCGCCAGGTTGTTGAACAAGAATGCCGCCTCCCGGGAGAAGTAGCTTTCCAGGGGATTCTCGGGACGCAGATCCTTTCGACGCCTCAAGAGAAGCACCAGCCCGAGCAGACCAACCGCCACGATGTAGCCAAGGAAAATCCAACCGACTTCTTTATTTTCTGCGAACGCGTGCACACTCTGCACAACGCCCGACCGGGTCAGGAATGTTCCGAACACCGTTAGGAGATACGTCGCAATCGAAAGACAGACGTTCCAAACCTTCAGCATCCCCCGCTGCTCTTGCACCATAACCGAGTGAAGATACGCCGTCCCAGTGAGCCACGGTAGAAACGACGCGTTCTCGACCGGATCCCAAGCCCAGAATCCGCCCCACCCAAGTTCGATGTAGGCCCAGTTGCCGCCCAGCACGATTCCGGTGGTCAGAAACGCCCAGGCCACCAGCGTCCACCGACGTGTCGCCCGAATCCACGAGTCACCCAGCCGTCCGCTGAGGAGCGCGGCCAAACAAAATGCGAACGGCACAACAAACCCGGTAAAGCCCAAGTAGAGCATTGGCGGGTGAATCATCATCGAGGGGTTCTGCAACAAGGGGTTCAGTCCCTTGCCATCGGTGAGCACTTGACCGGCCGGGACCACACGGAAAGGATTTGTCAAAAACGTGGTCACGAAGAGAAAGAATCCCGTGGCTCCGCTCAGCACCGGAGGAATCCAGTCGAACGTCGCACGCTCGACTGCCGGTCGCTTGAGCACGACCAGCGCCGAGAAAACCGACATCGTCATGGCCCAAAGCAGCATTGACCCGTCCATGCCGCCCCAGATCGCGGAAATGCGATAGACCGGGTGCATGGCGTTGTTCGAATGCTGCCAAACATAAATGTAATTGTAGTCGTGCGTCACGAACGCGATGGCGAGCGCAATGAACGCGACCACCGAAAATGCCCCGCATAGGACGACACTGTTCCCTGCGGAGCGGATGTACGACCTTTTCCCGGTGGTGGCTCCATAGACCCCACCAATCAGGCCCCAGACGCAGAACAAAAAGGCTGCGACTAACGAGAAATGTCCTACATCAACCATGATTCTTCTCCGTCTTCCCCATGCCGAAACCTTCCGTGCCGGCATTTTCTGCGCGGGGTTCTTCTACACCGGCCGTTCCTGCACCGGCCGTTCCTGCACCGGGCACCGGCGGCTCATATTTCGAAGGGCACTGCGTCATCAGGCTGCTAGCAACGAAATGCTCGCCGTCGTATTTCCCTTCGAGAATCACATCTCGGCCAATTTTCAAGGTATCGGGCATCGCTCCTTCGTATACGACCGAGACGACTCCAGTCCCTTTGGGGATGTCATGCACCGCAAAACGCACCTCCCGGTTGGGCTGCGTTCTGTATTCGATACCTCCTTCTGACACGCGCGCCCCCAAACGCACGGCATTCGGTATCGCCCCGCTTTGTAGCAGTTCATCAACGGTGACGACTGCCTTCGCAGTCGAGCTTGAAGCTGAGTAAATGAGCGTAGCCAGTACCGCTACCACGACTCCGATTGCGAACAAGAATCTAGCGTTCATTGCGCGTGAGGACGAAACATTCAGTCGTTGAAAATACTCGACTCGTTGCGGAAAATCGGACTGCGACGGGTCAGCGCGCTACTATCCTGGGAACGCCTTCATACCCCGAGAAATTCAGCCACCCCCCCAAAAACATCATCATTCCGAGGGATTACCTGCCGTCAGACCGACGAGTCGCTTGGCGTGCGCTATCTTATCCTCGATGTGCCCCTTTAGCCAGTTCCGGTCCCACCATTCTTCGGGTCGCACCGGTATCCCATGGAGACGGAACTCTAGATCGGTTTGCGGCTCACCGGCCCAGCCGGAACTTCCGGCAACGGCAATCACAGCGCCCGGTTCCACCCTATCCCCCACCTTACACTCGATCGACTGGAGGTGCGAGTACAAAGTCATAAGCCCAAAGCCATGGTCGAGTATCAAGGTCTTGCCGCGGAGACCAAGCTCCCCGGCGTAGAGTACCTGACCGGCATTCGCAGCCCGTATTTGCTCATTCGGAGCCGTCCGGTACGACGTACCCGACTGGCGCAGACGACCCAACTCGACTTCCCCAAAGCGATACAGCAACGTGTCACCGAAATCATACGGGAGGCGCCTCCCGACAACGCGATTGAAGGGCTCTGACCAGAAACGCTCCGGCTTCGTACGGTGAAATAGCGGCTTCAGCGCCGTCTCTACCAGCGGCGGATAATCGCGAAGAAGGATGCGAGTACGTCCGAGCACCTCATCAAGGGTTCGGGCAGGAACAAACTTCTCTGCCTCGGATCCCTGCAGGCGCGCCAAGTCACGCAAGTAGCTCTCATACAACGGGTCAACCTGCGAGCGGAGAAATGATTCCGACAACTGAACCTCCCGCTGCCGATACCCTCGATCCCGCACACGGTAATACATCGATGCAGATGAAGTGTTACCCACCACATCGCGGGCAACGACTTTTACGACATGCTCTCGATCGTCAAACTGCCACGGCACGGCAAAAAGGGCGAAGCGTAGGTCAGACAAACCGGCGAACTCTTGATCCAGCTTCGCGGCAGTAAATCCGGGAAAGAGCTCGGGACCTACCGCAACGCCACTGTAACCGTTCTGTTCCCCGGCGACCTTGTAGAACACCAACTCGACACCACCACGGACAGCGTTATGCTGTTGCGTCACAACCTCTATGTCAGGAGCGCGAAAATCGACGACGAGTTCTGTAGAGCTTTGGGCAGAGTTGCTCCAAAAAGCACGGTCAAACGCCAGCACCATGACCCGCATCGTCCCCTCGCGAAGCCGGCTCTGCTTACCACCAAGCGTGATGCTGACTTCGGTTTCCTTGGTCTTCGACGGCACGCGCTGTTGATAGACCGTTTCAATTTCGCCGCTCTGTTCGGTTCGAACGATGATTTCGTCGACACCTGCCTGCGCATCCCGAACGGTGAAGGTAAACACGGCAGGCTCCAGCCCCACGCCGGGCGGAGGTTTGGTAATGAGTATCTCTGGGGCTTCTCGTTCAGCGAACGTGACGAGGTAACGATTCCAAGTGTAGACAGCGAGCGGCACCAGCGAAAGAACGAACAGCACGCAAACCAGGTTAAAGAGACGTCGCCAACCTCGCTTGACTCGCTCTACTGTTCG
The DNA here is from genome assembly GCA_020434415.1 of Bdellovibrionales bacterium. Lineage (GTDB taxonomy): Bacteria > Bdellovibrionota_C > UBA2361 > SZUA-149 > SZUA-149 > JAGRAW01. The sequence goes on along the minus strand of JAGRAW010000131.1, from coordinate 5,181 downwards.
CGGACGAGCGAACTCATTCCGTGAAGCGCTCATTTATATTGAGCCCACTACAAAGTTCGGCATTGCTATGCCCTCGCATGGGCGAGGTCTATTGATGCGCCTGAGGACTGACGACGCGTCCCCCGGTTCGTTCCGACGAACCGCTAGGGCCGGCACTGGACATACGGCCCACCCCGGAGCCTCCATGTAGCATGCCGCAATCACTCTGGCGACGATCCTCCCACAGAGACTTTGCCAAACTACGGCCACTCAGCCAAAGGAAAACAGCTCTCCATACTGCTGGTTTCTGTAAGGCTCTTCTTACTCTTCGAGCGAGACCTCTCCCTCCGCGTTCAGTCCGAGGGTCGAGGTCAGGTACTCCTTCAGCCGCTCTTTCAGCCGAGCCTCAATCTGGCGGATTCGCTCTCGACTGACATCGAATTGATCGGCAATGACCTGGAGCGTTGCCGGGTCCTCAGCCAGTAGACGCTGGTCGATGATCGCTCGCTCCTTCTCGTCAGCGTGCTCTTTGAAGCGTTCGACCTGTTCCCGCACGGCCCCTGCGAACTGCTCCTCCACGACAAGCTCTTCGGCCGTAGCCACCTCAGACGGCAGGACGTTGTGAAAGTCTCCACCCTCATCGCCAACTCCCAGTGGAGCGTCGACACTCAGATCGGGAAGGGCGAGGCGCTGCTCCATCTCCAGCACTTCGCTTTCCTTTACCTTTAGGCGCTCTGCGAGCATTTTAGCTTCCGGAACGTAGCCTTCCTTCTCGAGCTTCTCTTTTTCCTTGACCAGATTGAAGAAGAGCTTTCGCTGCGCCTGAGTCGTGCCGATTTTGACAAGCCGAACATTCGCGATGAGGTATCTCAGCATGTAGGCCCGCACCCAGTAGACCGCGTAGGAAGGAAAGCGGATTCCCCTGAACGGATCGAACTTTTTCACTGCTTCGAGCAAACCGATATTGCCTTCTTGCACCAGGTCGAGCACATTCTGCACGTTTCGCTGATATTCACGGGCGATCATTACGACCAGGCGCAGATTCGCCAACACCAGCTTATAGCCTGCCGCCTTGTCACCGTACTTGTGATACCGCACGGCAAGCTCGTGCTCCTCCTCGCGGGTCAAAGTTGGAAGGTGGCGAATCTCGTTCAGGTAACTTCGTAGGGGGTCGTAGCGCGCCAGTTCGGTACCAGCGGCCGCCGGGGGCACCGACATCGGGAGTAGCGCAGGCAGGTGGCTAGTCTCGGGGCCCTGCCCCTGTTCCGCGCCAGGCCCACCTTCGTCCGTATCCTCACCATCTCCCCCATCCAGAAAAGAAAGGTCCCCGTAGGCGAATTCCTCCGGGTCGAGTACCTCGTCCGGCTCTCGCGCCTCAAACTGTTCCTCCCCTTCGCCCTCCTGCTCTTGCGCAGCGCGTCCGGGATGCGAGTCGACTTTTTCTGACGTCTTCTTCTTGCTCATTCGCTAGCACTCGGCAGTCTCCGCAGCATCTCGACCTGACCGAGAAGCACGCCTACCGCTGTGTCAACCCGCAATACGTGTCGCCCGGAGCTACAGGCCATAAACCCCACTCGCTCAAACGCCTCGACTTCGTGCTGCTCCCACCCGCCTTCCGGACCGATCGCAAGGGCAACCGTGCTGCGCGCTCCGAGACGTTCGACCAGCCCGAGTTCGCAGATATCACACGTCGCCGCTGGATGAGCCAGCAAACTCACATCGGTCTCCTTCGCTATGCCCGGCAGCGCATCTTCAATGAACGGACGGAAGCGCTCATGAATCGTCACCTCAGGCAGGTGGGTAGCAATGGCCTGCTCCAACCCGAGCATCAATTGCTGATTAATTTTATCGGGAGCGAGCGCCGGCGAATCAAAGTAGCTTTTAATCACCCGCGCCGACCGAACCAGCATGATGCGGCGCACCCCTAAAGCTGCAGCCATCGAGAGTATTTTCTTAAGTATTTGAGGCCGCGGCAACGCAACGATCAAGTCGGTCGTAGCAGCGGGAACTTCAGCATCGAGCGCTTCGATTCGAATCTCCACCCGATCGGGTGACAGCGCGGCAATCCTTCCGGACCCTTGCTTCCCCCCAAGTGCGCCGATGCGCACCCGCTGCCCGACTTCCATCCGCTGGACATCGATCATGTGGCGCGCACGGTCACCGCAAACGGTAAGTATCCCCTCAGCAGATACCTCATGTTCTTCGAAAAGCAGTATGTTCATCGCATCAAATTGCCCGTCCAACTAACGCCTGCTGCTTTCACCGAGCCGCGACAACTCGACAAGTGCCGGTCATTGTTGCATATACTGAGCTCAATATGAATTTCGGCTTCACGCCTCCGGCGTGACAATATATCCCCAGTTTATTATCCAATTTAGTATGAGGAACGGCTGATTATTACGAGGAACGGCTCGAGCCGTACTCCGAATTTCAGCCGCCGAATACCGGCACGCAGCAAGCTGTCTTGGTAGCGGTGCGGTAACTTAGCATTCTCGGCAATAAATAACGAATCGGAGACCTCGTGACTGTCCAGCCAAATGTCGAATCGCTCGATCCTATCGTCGCCCTCTGTAAACGACGAGGGTTTGTGTTTCTCTCCAGTGAAATTTACGGCGGGCTCGGTTCATGCTGGGACTACGGACCGTTGGGTGTCGAGGTAAAGCGGAACGTCAAAGATGCTTGGTGGCGAGCTATGGTTCAGCAACGTGATGACGTTGTCGGACTTGACGCCAGCATCATCATGCATCCACGGGTCTGGGAAGCATCCGGTCACGTGGCAGGATTTAACGATCCGCTCGTCGAGTGCCGACACTGCGGGTTGCGTGTGCGAGCGGACAAGATCGACGAGTCACCGCAAAAATGTCCGAAACACGAGGGCGGCCACGAATTCGGTGAGCCCCGGATGTTCAATCTGATGTTCAAGACCAGCCTTGGCCCGGTTGAAGATGCCGCGAGCACCGTGTATCTGCGCCCTGAGACCGCTCAGGGGATTTTTGTCAACTTCCTGAACGTTGTCGACTCGACTCGAGTCAAACTTCCCTTCGGCATTGCTCAACAGGGGAAGTCATTTCGCAACGAGATTACGACACGCCGCTTCACCTTCCGCACGGCTGAGTTCGAGCAGATGGAAATGGAGTATTTCTGTCGTCCCGAGGAGGTGAAAGAACGCTACGAGTACTGGCGTCAGGAGCGCCTGCAGTGGTTCATCAAGCTCGGCGTGAATCCGGACCGCCTGCGCCTGAGGGATCATGCACCGGACGAGCTCGCTCACTACTCCGTCGCCTGCGCTGATGTCGAGTACCTCTTCCCCTTCGGATGGTCGGAGCTCGAAGGCATTGCGTGTCGCGGTTGCTACGATCTAGGCAAACATTCGGAATACAGCGGCAAAAAACTGGAGTGGCATGACCAAACCACCGGAGAACGTTTCATCCCGCATGTCGTCGAGCCTGCTTTGGGCACCGACCGCGCCATCTTGGTATTTCTCACCGACGCCTATACGGAGGAGGATATCGACGGCAACCCTAGAACGGTCTTGAAGTTCCATCCCAAGATCGCGCCGACGAAAGTCGCCGTGTTCCCGCTGCTGCGCAAGGATGGCCATCCGGAGAAAGCGCAGGAGCTATATCGCACCCTGCGCGAGCATTACTCTGCCTTCTATGACGAAAGCGGTAATATTGGTCGCAGATATCGTCGGCAAGACGAGGCCGGCACGCCTGTCTGCCTCACGGTTGATCACCAAACCTTGGAAGACAATACCGTAACGCTCCGAGACCGAGATTCCCTCGAACAACGACGCGTCGCACTCGGATCGATTCGCGAAGAGCTGATCAAGGTGTTGGGATTTTAGCGGCTTATCGCAGCCGCTGCCGAAATTTCACTCGGCATTTCACTCGGCCCCGGAGAGGACGCCCATGCAGCATTCAGTGCGCGCCGTCGCCTCATACCGGGGCCTGCCCTCCTGACGGTTATCATAATCAGCGGTCGGTTTCTGACCTATCCTCTGAAAGGTATCCCACTGTTTGCGCAGAGGGGTGACTTCTAGTTTGTCGAACGGAAAAACCAACGGAGGATCTATGGGAAGAACAACTTGTATTGTCGGCGCCACGACGCTGTTCGCAGCGCTGGGGCTTACCGCCTGCGATGTGGATCAAACGCGCGAGGCGAAAATCCCTGACGTCGATGTTGAGGCAGAAGGCGGGCAGCTACCCGAGTACGAGGTTCGCACGCCCGATGTCGATGTCGGGACGGAGCGGGCCCGAATGAAAGTACCTGATGTTGACCTGGAAGAAACCGACGTCACGGTGCCGAGTATCGATGTCGATATTCCTGAGGAGAACGAAAATACTCCGACTCGGTAAGGGGGGGGTGTCTAAAACGGCAGTTTTTCGGCACACCCGGCGAGCGTAGCTCGCTCGAACGCTGAATGAGGCGTTCGCTGTAGGAGTCTAGCTCCGGAGGCGCCGTTGCTGCGGAAGGATGCTGCAAAGCACTACTCCAAGAAGCAGCATCGCGCCACCGGCACACTGCCAGGCGGAAAAGTGCTCGTCCAACATGACCACGCCGCCTGTGACTCCGAACAACGGGACCAGCAGCCCAACTGGTGCGAGCACACTCACCGGGACCGTGCGGAGCAGGTAATTCCACATGCCGTAAGCGACCACGGTAGACATGAGCGCCGGATACACGATCGCCGCGTAGGCGCTCAGGGGACCCGGCGGCAGCACGCCCTGTTCAACGATCCCCCACAGAATCACAAAGAGTACAGCTGACGGGCCGCAGACCCAACACATCAATTGGAGCGGGTGCAGCGCGCTCAAGCGTTTCATCAACAGCACGGAGACAGCCCAGAATGCTGCACTGCCAAGGAGTAGTAGCGAGGCCGACCAGCTCGGCGCTTCGTCCGGAATCCCAATAAGGACGCAGACTCCACCGGATGCCAATGCAAGACCGAGCCACTGCATCGGCTGAACCCGTTCATCAAAGCACAGGACGCCCAATACCACCGCGAAAATCGGACCACTCTGCATCAGCACCGAAGCGGTCGAGGCATTGATACCTTCACTCAGCCCGAAGAAAAACAATCCAAAGTGACCAAGGCCGAATACACCGCTCAAAACGACGATATCGCGCCACCGCTCTCGGGGAAATGAAAAGAACGGGGCGAGCAAGAGAAACGAAAGTAGAAAGCGAATCGCCGAGAAC
>JAGRAW010000130.1 GCA_020434415.1 Bdellovibrionales bacterium | reverse complement strand
CAGCAATCTGCTAGGGCCCGGAGCATATGTAACCGGAGCATATGTAAATGGAGCGGTGGGGATAGCTGCGACTGGTTTAAACACTGTTGTTCCTCCGGGGGTATCCCGACAACGCGGTTGGAACCCGTATCCGGCATAGCGCCAGCCGGTCGGATAGCCATTTTGTCGACTTCGGCGAACCGGAGGTCGGCACTGCCGTCTACTCGGCTGCCGTTTCATAGAGTTCGTTGTACTCAGCTAGAATCTCGGCGTTGAGGTTCACTCGATTGCTGGTGGAGGTGAGCACTCCAACGGGATCTTCCAATGACTCGTCGACGTAAGGTGCGGTTGCGATCTCGCCTTCTTCACTGAGGATGATCGCGTAGCGTTCTTGCGTTCCGTAGTCGTGTATCACCTTTCGAAGCTCGACCAGCATTTGACTCACGACACGCGTGTTGACTTCTGTCAGTCGTGCCAGATTCTCCTTCGGATTAGGAGCGGTCTTCGCTTCGGCGTATATCTCGCGATACCCTTGCTCAAGCTGAGCCCCGGCCGTTGACTGCAGCAGCACTTGCTGGAGGTCCACAATCCCGATTTTCGTCGGCGCACTTCGTGCCGGCAGTGGAGCGCTCTCTTCCGACTCAGCTCTCATCGGTGCAGATTCCTGTTCCTCAGGTGCAGGGAGGGCTGCAGAAGGTTTGTCTTCAGATGGTTCACCGTCAGACGCAGAGTGTTCGGCTGCCAGTTGCCGGGGTTCCGTCGCAGTATCGTCTTGACCGGAACCGATGAGGGCCCACAGCAGCAGCACCGCCACCACGCCCCCAATGATAAAGGGCAGTTTGCTTCGGGTCGGTGTATCGGCATCGGGCTCTTTTTGCTTCACCAGCGAAGCGAAGCGGGTGCGGCCGGAGGAGTCTTCGGTGCCGGAGGCCTCCTGTGCGAAGTTCGGATTGTCCGCTTCCGCTGTGCTCTCCTCGCCATCGAAGGCGCCCATGGAAGGTTGTTCGGCGTCATCCCATAGCAGCTCATCCCCCTGTTCGCCTTCGTCATCGAGGAAGGTGCCAAAACTCGCGTCGTCGACACTGTCGGCGGCAAGCTCTTTCCAATAGGGATCCGCCGGAGGAATCTGTGTTGCTTCACGGTCTAGCGGATCGTCCGCTTGAACCGGGTCAGGCTCCTGCTCCCGTGCTGCCTCCCATTTCGTTTCAGTGAAAACCGGGGGCTCGAAGCTTTCCGTGGGTGCATTGTCGTCTTCGAATAGACCGTCGTCGTCACGATGCGTATCGTGTCCGCCCGGTGTGAGCCAGTCGACGACGGCCGCCATCGAAGAGAGTCTGGCTATCGGTTCCTTTTCCAGAAGTTGCGCGAGCAGTTCTTTCAAGTCATCCGAGACGACCGCATGCGGCGCGAGTTCCTCGATCGCGGGTGGAGCCTGTTCCGTTTGCTGAACGAGGACATCCATTACCGCTTCGGCGCTTCGGTTCTCAGGCCGAAATGGAGGTACGCCTGCTGCCAGTTCGTACAGCACCACTCCGAGGGCATAGAGATCGCTCTGCATGGTTACCGCTTCCCCTCGAATCTCTTCGGGCGAAAGGTACTCAGGCTTGCCGACGAAGCCCCCTCTGGACGTTTCTGAGGCTCCTTTCGACGGTATCGCGAAGTCTGTAAGCAGCACATGTCCTTGTGCTGCATTCGATGATTCGATGAAAACGGAATCCGGGGACAAGTTGCCGTGCACAATACCGGCTTCGTGGGCATGCCTTAAGGCGTTCGCCAGTTGAAGGCCCCAACGCCGGATACGCTCTTCGACGAGCGACCCCTCTTGCTTCAGGATCGAGCGAAGGGTTTGCCGTGCATATAATGGAGACACCAGATAAAGCGATTGCCGGTGAATGCCGACGTCGTTAATCGGAACGATATGTGGGTGGTGCAGTCGCGCTAGCCGCTCCGCTCCTTCGACAAGTTGTTCAACCGGGACTGCTGCATTCGCCAAGGCGAGCAGTCGAACGCGAACAATCGCATCGCTTTGCCGGTCGAGCGCTCGATAGTAGGCCGAGGCTCCATGACATGCGCCATGACCCCCTTCGCCCAAGTGCTCGAGTAACTCATAGCGCTCGGAGAGCAATTCGCCGGTGAGTGACGGCTGTTCACGAGCCATGGTTGCGGAAATCCTGCTAAGCCATCCAACAGTTACAAAACAAGCGGGATACTTTCACTTCGATGAAGCTCCCCGGCGACACATTGGAGAACGGACAAGCGGTAGTTTGCTTTGCCCATGAATCAGATGACTTAGATATATACCAAGACTCAGTAAGTCACAGATACCTGCGATCCTTACCTCAAAGATTTGCTACGGTGGCGAGAGAGGGGAGAAGAGAAAGAGAATCGGTCAGGCGAGCTACTACTGCAGCTGCGTGTGAGGCCGAACACTACTCCCGTCGCCTCCGAGGCGAGATTCTCCTTTCGCCGTTTTGACGAACAGGAAGACCAAACATAGCAGCACGGCGACTAGAACTAGATGATCCTTCATTGCTTCTCTTCCTCCAGTGCCGCGAATCAGGTGCGGCGGACGGCTCTGCAAACCGTATGGAGGTTGAGACGCGAGAAGGAGCGAAACTACACAGAGCGGAGCCTGTGCTTTTGATCACTCACGCCAAGCTGCGGGAACCGGTACCTGCCCGATGCTCCTCGGGCAGGTTCTAATGCGACACTTCGGTTCCGTGGCGATCGAGGTAGCTGGCTACAAAATCTCGAATCACCGGTGCATTCCACTCGACGCCCATACCCTCAGCTTTGCTTAGGGCTTCACCGGAGGTCATACCTTTCTGGAGTGCGTAGAGAAGGAGCGCAAATGGGGTCGCGCGCTGTCCAATACGGCAGTGGAAGTATGCGGGAAAGTCGGCTTCCGACATCTTTTCAATTAGCGCGTCGACCTGATCGTGCTTCATGCTGCTAATCGAAACCGGTAAGTGCACGTAGTGCATTCGGAGTTCATCAACCACCTCCGCCTCATCTTCCGGGGAGAGAGCCTGGTCTAGCTCACCTTTCTTGCTCAGGTTGACCACGGTTTTAAATCCGCACTTGGCCAAACGAGCCAGTTGCTCTTTGGTGGGAGCCGGACCTGCAACAATTTTTTTTCCAAATTTTAAGGGCTTCAGCGTCAAAGTGTTTCCTCTTTTCGGATATCAGTAAAAAATGATCAAAAAGACCAATTAATTATACCACAGTTGAGCCTATGACGGCTGACATGATGGCCGTGTACAACTTTTTGTTAATTCTTCCGGCAGCTTGCCACACTAGAAAGATTATTCTATAAAAGCCGCTTATTTCAACTCAAGAAAAGGATTTTGCAGTCGTGTTTTACGTCGGTGAAGAAGTTGAGGTTGTTTCAGAGAAGCAAACCCTGAGCGGGCGTTTGCATCTCCCGAGCGGAAGCTCCGCCATTGTCGCGGTTGCGGGGCAGGGAAAGCTCGAGCTATTTGCTCCGCTCGCGAGTGCCCTTCATGAAGTCAATATCGCCACTTTCTTGGTCGACTTGGGGACGGGATCCCCGAGCAGTTCCGATCCGACCGACAACTTGCCAAGTCGGTCGTTGATTGAAGTGCTTTCATCGCGGCTGGAGCATGCCGTCGATTGGCTTTCCGAGCGCTCGGAAACACGGGATCTGGACGTCGGATTTCTTGGTCTTGGTCGCAGCGCCGGAGCAAGTCTCCTCTGTGCAAGTCGGGAGCCCTACGGAGTCGAGGCTGTCCTCGTTACCGAGGGATTCGAATTACTGACCGATACGGAGCTCGAACAAATCCAGGCCGCTACTCTTTTAGTTACAGCTGCAGATAACACTCCCGCACAGATGCGGGCCGAGCGCGCGTTAGGCGCACTTCGTTCGACGAAGGCAGTGCGGACCATCAGCGGCTCAGTGAGCAATCTTTTGGAAGAGCCCCACGCGGTTACAGAAGCACTGCCGCTGATCACGTGGTGGTTTTCAGAACATCTACTACCGCTTCGCAAACGAGCTGTCGGATAGCGGGTGCTTTCGTAACGCCCTCCTATTCGTCTCTACTTCCGAGCCGACGAGGCTGCTCCTAATTTCCGAACCCACCAGTGTCGTCGTCCCAGTGCGTCCGGGCTATGCGGAGTGGCACGGAAACAGCTATATCGGACGTTTGTACGCCACTTATCCACACCTGGGGATATCTTCCTAACATTCCGTCAATAATCGACCTTTCTTGTTATCACGTCGTGACAACTCTAACTATTAGAGATTGTTCGAGATTTCGTTACTTCCACCCTTGAAGGCCTGCAGGAGACGGGCTAGGGTCGATTGGCTTCGTTAATACCATGTATTGACTCGGCTTATTGTGGTGTCGGCTCATTCGGCTGTCTGGTCATCTAAGTATCGGGCGACCCCATCACTGGCGAAGGTTCTCTCCAGCTTTCCGATTCGAGCAGAAGACGACAACGGACTGCCGTTCTCGCCTCATACCTCACTTCCTCGTCCCAAGATTTTATCGTTCCATCTTCCCCGCACACGCGTTCTCCCCCTCTCCTGGACTCGCGTGTATGCGCCGAGAAAGGCGTTCCGTTGTTCGCCATGGGTTTTTAGTTGGAGGTTTTTTTTTTTTTTTTGAGGAAATGCACATGGATGCATCTCAGAAGGAAGCTTTGACTCGTGGGCGTGTCACGGTCGTCAATGGTCGCGGCGATTTGTGGGGCAGGTTTACACTGTCCTCCTACTACCACGCGTATGTAAGATTGACCGAACTTTTCGGCGGCGCTGTGCCGGCAGGGATCCGCTTTTTGAGCGCAGGTAAAGGCTCTGTGAGCAATGCCCAAGAGTATTGTGAGCGAGCTGCAAAAGAGTTCCATTGGTACCGACAGGACATGGGGCCGCATTGGGAGGATTTTTGTTCCCGATGGACTTTTGTCGACGGCCGATGCACGGATGACGGGGGAGCTCGAGCGACGGGAAATGCTCTCGATGCTCTGCTTGATCGGTATCCGGGAGCTCGGATCAGCCAGTACTACGCCATTCCGCCGTTTCAGGGTACCTACCAGGGACCGAAATCGAAGAAAGCGCCCAACCTGAATATCGAAGCGGTAAAGCGTATCAAGCTCTATCCGCAACGGGTGCGCGAAGCTCACGATTATCTCTACGGGGAGAAGCCGTGCGGCATTTGCCCAACCCACTACGATACGCTGGGGGTGTTGACAGGGGAAACGGGCTGGACTCTCAATCCGTTCCCGGGAACGACGCCGATTGAAAACTTTACTGCGCGAATGTTCGCAGTCGATCACTACATTCCCAAGGCGGGCAATTTGCTGCTGCAGTGCATGGTGTTCCGTTGCTACCTGCCGCTGCTGAGCGAAATACTGGGTGCGCAGCGTGAAGCGGAGCTTCGCGGATCACTGAGCCAGCTGATCGTTCCCGAGAACGTCGAGGCGATCTACATCACGAACTACGAGCGGATCGGGACCGGGTGTCGTACGGATTACCCAGGTCCTGTGATCGATACCGGTCCGCATCAAAGTGCGTCGCATCACATCAGCCGGTATCCGCTCTTCTGTGATACCGTTCCGTTCTACGAGAGTTTCGATCGGTGCCTGGCCCACAACACGGTATTTAAGGCCGACGAATCTGTTCAGCGGCAGCAGTCACAGTTGGTGAATGACCTAAACCTCGAGGGTTGCTATTTCGCTCGCGAGCATCAGGGTAGCCTGATGGCTGACAGTCACTGGATCAAATTCACTCCGCCGAAAGGCGGATGGATGGGCGTGCAGGCACACTGGCAGCTTGTCAAGAGTAGTCATGACAAGTCAACCCGAACTACCTACCGGATGAAGCCGCGTTGGGCGTGGGTCGACGCTGTGCGAGTGCAGCTTGAAGACGAAGCGCATGTTTTTCTTATCGAGACAGAGGTGTCCGGCGTCGGTCGAAGCTTCGGTTATCGGTACGAACGAACGTTGGTCTATCCAAACGGGCGACGTGAGAAGAAGGTCGACGAATGGACTGTGCCGTGCCCTGCCGCGATTGGGAACGGCTATCGACATGTCGCCTGGGAACAGATGACCGGCAGTCCGAACTACATGCTGTCGCTCGAAGCTCAGCGCCACATGATGAGCTTTTGCATGGCCGCAGAGGATCGACTTCAGGGGTGTCTGCGCACAGATTCAGATTCGGTGCTTATCCCCTACACAGCGGGAACGAATGCACTGAGGCTGATCGATGATGGTCGACCCGAACGGGAAGGTCGTCAGCGACTCCGAAACCTAACGCTAGAGGCCGACGAAACCTTGCCCGAACGATTCGATCGAACGTACGGGGATGAGGAAGAATTCAGCGGCGCTGAATCGGCAGCACTCTAGCGGATACCTTCCGAGCCGTCGATGTCCAAGCACGAAGCAACAGGCATCGACGGTGTTTCCTTTCTTTTTTCTTCGAGTGTTTTGGCGAACAACGGATTTTCGCCATTACCTTTCTGCTTCGCTCTCAAGGCGTCACTGCCGTCAGCAAGTCGCGAATGTTTCGTCCCTGGACCTCATCCGGCGGCTCTAAGCCGAGAAACGAGGCAATGGTCGGCGCGATATCAAGGGGTTCGACAGCAGTCACCTCCCGCCGGGGAGAGAGGGAAGGGTGGACCATAATGAGCGGAACGTGACTGTCATAGTCGTAGGGTGAGCCGTGCTCCGTCTTTCGGTCCGGCGCTGCGAGCGCATGTTCCTTCAATTGAATTAAGAAATCGGGGCTTCGCGCGGGGTGAAAGCCGTTCACATATTGGCGTTCGACACCCGTCGGCGACCCCTCCGTTCGAAGCAGTTCGCTTGCCAACCATACCTTTTCGATCAACGGACATTTTTCGAGATCGTTTTTTACCAAGACCTCGATGGCGCTCACGGAAAGTCCGTGCTGCGCAATTCGTTCGCGGTCGAGGTACAGGTGATGCGAGAAAAGATCCGTAACGCCGTATCGTTGCTCGAGCCGCTTGCCCACGGCCTGCACGCAGGCAGTATCGATAGGACTTTCGCGCCAGCCCGGTTGGTTTTTCGTGTGGCGGTATTCGGGAAGCGGCTGGATGCCGTGGTCAGCGCTGAAGGCAATGAGCACGTGCTCGAGGCCAACGCGGTTATCGATGTAACGAAGCAATGTCCCGAGCGCCCGGTCAAGCCGCATCAGCGTATCGAATACCTCCCGGCTGTTCGGACCGTATTCGTGACCGACGGTGTCGAGCGCCGAGAACGACAGCGTTACCAGATCCGGCGTTTCATCAGCCCCTGCCTGGTTGAAGGCAATCAGATGTTCAGCGAACTCACCGAGGAACTGATCGATAAACGGTGTCGAGTAGAGCTCACCGTAAAACTCGGGCGATACGCTGGTGTCGGTGCGGCCCAGTGCGTGGGGAAACCGGCGAGCGAACGCTCCTTCATCCAGTGCCACCACCTGTAGTAGCTCAGCCCTTTCCGGTGAGAGCGGATAGAGTTCGGTCCAGAGCGATCCGAAGAGCTGTCGCAGTCGGTCCTGATCGTTGAAGTCCCGAACCCATTTCGGCAGACCCCCGGCGTAAAACCCCGACGTCGTGAATCCGCCGCGATCTTTGTCGTACCAGAACACTTGGTCGGCAGCTTTGCCGCCCAGAATAATTGCCGCACGATCCTTCGCACTGGCGGAGAGTACGCGAGCGGATTTGTACTGCTGTTTTAGCCAGTCGCCGATGGTGTCGGTCAAAAGCAGTTTCGGCGAACGACCGAATTCAGAATCCGCGACACAGTAGACCTTCTCCCCAACCCGGCGATCAAACCACGAGTTCGAAATGATTCCCGAGCGGGACGGCTGGGTACCGGTAGCGAGCACGGCATGTCCGGGGCAGGTCGACGTATCGGCGTGGCTATAGCGTGCTTCGGTGAAGACGACCCCGTTATCCAGGAGGTACTTCAGCCCGTCGGTAAATTCCGATCCGTAGCGCTCGATGAAAGACTGCGGGAACTGATCGGCGGCGATCAACAACACGAGTCGGACGCCGGGTACTACGGTGCGCTCCGGGCGGAACAATAACCACCCGATGCTGAGAACTAGAATGGCCGCAGCAAGCGGCAAGAGATATTTGCGTGACATAGCAGATACGCGTCAGACGAGGCTCCTGAGTCCGGCCTTGCGCAGCGCCCTGATAGACCGAGCGATGGATCGCCCTGCAAATCTATGCATGCACAGGCTCTAAAAGCTTATCCATGGGTAAGCTCTTAGTTCAAGTTCGGATCGCCGTCGAGACGGAGGTTCCGAAGAATCGCAAATCGCTCGTCACCTGACTTTGCCTCGTCTGTCCTTTGTAGGGAACCGAGGGCCTGCTGGGCTCGCGAGCATTGCTCGACCGTCGGCGCATCGCAGGTTGCAACGTAGGGGAGGGCAAGAATCAGGTGTTCTTCGATAATCGCGCCGCAATCTACCTCTTGGTCTTCGTAGTAGCCGTACCCTAAGTCTTCAACGTCGTCCGGTCGTGCGCCTCCCACTCGAGGCTTGAGCACTAGATTTACGGTGACGTCGAGAGGCAGGTCCAGATCTTCCGCGCAGCGTGAACAGGGAGTGCGGAAGCGGGCCGTTGCCGTTCCCTGGAAGTGCACGCTCGAGCCCTGCACCGTAAGGAGAACCTTCGCTTTCGGTTGGTCAAGAAACAGATACTCCGGGGCCGCAGTCGTTTTGGAGGCCGAAGCTTGCCGCCCGGCATTCACCCGGTCATTCATCGGTCCCGGTTCCAGCTCAAACTCGAAGGTACGGCCCTCCGGCGGAATATCGGTAATGCGAATTATCATGATCGTGGCTCTTAGCTGTTAGCGGCGGCTAACTGCGAGGTCTCCAGCATCGCAGCTGCATGTGCCTTGATGCGCGTTACCAGAGACCGCAGTCCGTTGCGCCGTCCGGGGCTGAGATGGGTATGAAGCCCAATCGCTGCAAGCAGCTTTTGTTCGTCGAGCGCAAGAATTTCGGTGGGGGCGCGATCGTTGAATAGAGACCGCAGAATGGCAATCAGTCCACGGACTATGCTCGAGTCGCTGTCAGCGATAAATTCGAAGCGGTCGAGCTCTGTCCGTGGGAGCGGCAACAGCCAGACCTGGCTCTGACACCCATGCAGACGGTAGTGGTCGGTTTTGCACACCTCCGGATACGTCGGCAACCCACGACCAAGCTCGATGATATAGGCATACCGATCTTCCCAGTCATCGAGGGCTGCAAGTTCGCTCTCGATCTGCTCGAATCTAGCCTGATCACGGTCGAAAGTTTGATCGCGGTGGAAAGATTGATCATGGTCGAAGGTCGAGGACATTCGCGCTATCCTTTTGAGCAGGTGCATGAGACGCAACGACCGTCGCCATGCAGCACCGGATCATAGTCACTTTTCTGTCCTTCCTTGCTGACTCGACGAGGCAACGCGAGCATGCCGCCGGAAATAATTCGCTCTACCGTAGCATCGGGAGGGGTCGCTCCAAGCTCATGTCCGGAATGGTCGCACAGCTCGCCCCAGGTGCGGAGCGTAAGCTGCATCGAGTGGTTCACCTCGACTCGTTCGCCATTTGCCGGGCAGTGGTATTCGTAGCGCATAACTCAACATTCGGGCGCAGTGCCAATATCGCAGTGCCAATATTCCAGTGCAGTCTGTAGCTTAGAAGGCAGTGACTTCAGCAAACGAAACTCATAGCATCACATTGCATTTTCTACAAGAACCCTGCGGTTGTGGCCGCGAAAGTGGGGGGATGAAGCTGAAATGGCTGAGCTACTCTCGAGACAGGACCTTTGCGGGATTGTCGCGCTGGCAGTTGATTTTGATGGGACCGTCGCCGAGGGGGGAGCGCTCGCCGCTACGACGTCGGA
>JAGRAW010000012.1 GCA_020434415.1 Bdellovibrionales bacterium | reverse complement strand
TCGGCACCCGCTTTCGCAAACGGAGGAGAAAACGAGGCACCCGCTGTCTTCGACTCTAGGCGAGCTCTTTCTTGATTCGAGCCACAATCTGCTCCGGCGTCAGCCCGAACTTCTCGGCAAGCACCTCCGCAGGCGCCGAGGCACCATAATTGTCGATTGTGCAAAACAAGATGTCGTCGTAGTTGCCGCCGACTGTCTCCGCCCAGCCGAACGAAGTCGCCGCTTCAATGACTACCTTCTTGGCCTCGGTCGGAACAAGCGCTTGGCGATAGCTTTTTGGTTGCGCCATGTAAAGGTCACGACAGAACATCGACACTACCCGCACATCGTCTCGTCCAAGCTGCTCAGCAACTGCAACCGCCAGCGGCACCTCCGAACCGGAAGCGATCAGCACCAGGTTCGCTTCGCCGTTCTTCGGCTCCAGCACCGCATACCCGCCCTTGGCCACATCGTCCCGCTTGAATGCAGCCGGACGCTCAAACGGCTTCAAGTTCTGACGGGTGCCGATGATGATGCTCGGACCATCGGTTCGACGAAGCGACAGCGCATAGGCCATAGCTGTTTCCAGGCCATCTGCCGGACGATACGTCCTGAGGTTTGGCGTCGAACGCATTATGGCAAGATGCTCGATCGGCTGGTGCGTCGGTCCGTCTTCGCCGAGAAAGACGCTGTCATGGGTGTAAATAAAGACAGAAGGCAGTTTGGAAAGCGCGGCGAGCCGCACCGTCGGACGCATGTAGTCGATGAAGCACATGAACGTCGAGCCGTACGGGATAAAGCCACCGTAATACGCAAGACCGTTCATGATACCGCCCATGCCGTGCTCACGAACGCCAAAACGTAGGTTCTTTCCGTCGAACTGCTTCTTCTGCACGTCCTCGGAACCGGAAATGAGCGTCAGGGTCGAAGGCTCTAGATCTGCGCTTCCTCCAATGAGCGCTTCACAATTCGCGCTAGCGGCCTGGAGCACTGCCTGCGAAAGCTTCCGCGTGGCAATCGGCTTGCCGTCAGTCGGCACGGCCGCGATCAGTTTTTCCTCCAAGTCAGCGGGAACCGAGAGCGTTAGCTGACGATCGAGCTTGGCCGCTAGCTCTCCGTTGGAGCTCTTCCATTTGCTGAAGCTTTCCTGCCACTGCTGATACTCGCCTTTGAGATTCTCTACGCGCTCAGCGAATGCCTGGCGCACCTCGTCAGGCACATAAAACTCTTTATCGAGCGGCCAATTCAGTGCTTCCTTGGTCTTTTTGAGTTCTTCGGGACCGAGCGCGGCACCATGCACATCATGGGTATTCGCCTTATTCGGACTCCCCTTACCGATGATCGTCCGAGCGACGATCATTGTCGGCTTCTCGCGCTCTTCCAAGGCTTTTTGATAGGCCGCTTCGATTTCAGCCAGGTTGTGACCGTCGATGTGCTGGATCGCGAAACCGTATGCCTCGTAACGCTTCGCAACGTCTTCGGTGAAAGCAAGGTCGGTATGCCCGGCAATGCTGATTTCGTTGTCGTCATAGACCAAAATCAGGTTGTCCAGACCGAGGTGCCCCGCAACCGAAGAAGCTTCGGCGCTTACACCTTCCATCAAACAGCCGTCGCCGCAGAAACAGAAGATTTTATGATCAACCGGGTTGAAGCCGCTTTTTCCATAGCGAGCGGCCATAAGCTTTTGACCAATCGCCATGCCGACAGCATTCGACACCCCCTGACCGAGCGGACCGGTCGTTGTCTCCACACCTGGAGTCATAAACGACTCCGGATGGCCGGGCGTCTTGCTATGGAACTGTCGAAACTGCTTCAGATCCTCAATCGAGAGGTCATAGCCGCTAAGGTGCAGCATGGAATAAAGGAACATCGAGCCGTGCCCATTCGAGAGCACGAACCGATCGCGGGCGAGCCACTTCGGGTCCTGGGGATTAAACCGCAAAAACTTCAGCCACAGCACGGCACCCAACTCGGCCATTCCCATCGGCATGCCGGGATGGCCTGATTTCGCTTTCTCGACGGACTCGGCTGACAGCATCCGGATAGTGTTTGCCGTGAGCTTCAGGGTGTCTTCGGAGAGTGTACGTGCGTTCATTTTCGTCCTACCGTGAAGAGTGTCTATTTAAATCCGGTTGGTGAGGCGTGCTCACTTTATGCGAAAAGCATCTTCCAGACACTGGTTATATCTTTTAAGGCTGATTAACCACCGAGCCCATCATGAGTTTCCGCACTCCATGACCTCGTATGAGGACCTCACATAGGCAAGGTATACGGAGATACATCTGATGCCTGCTCGGGCTGATGGTGCTCCATATATATGCAGCTACATATATCCACTTATCGTCCCGCATCCAACGACCGGCTCAACGCTTGATTTGTAGCTTCTTCGGGCTATATCGGATCAAATCTGGGCGGGAACCAATTTTGCGCTGACGAGCGCCACCTTACCCCAGGATTCCGCTGGCACACAAATCGCATTAAACCTCTCAGCAATCGCTACTGTGTCACTAGCCGTATCCGACACGCAGCGTTGCTGAGAGAGGCTCGCTCAGGTTGGGTGTCTGCAAACTGACGAAGTGCTCGCTCGAACCCGGACCGGAGGCTGCATCTGTCGCCTCCGGTCTTTTTTTGTCCACTTCTCAAGGTCTTGGGAAATAACAAGACATACGGCTCAGCCGACAGCGTTCGATTCTGCGAAGTGCGCCCACGGCTGTAAAATTTTATCGTGCTGCGGCACGTCATAAAGCCGGCGGTGGCCATGCACCGATGATTACGCTATACGGGAGCGGCATTTTAACCAAACAACCGCTCTTGCGCGCCGGGCGATTGTAGTTGTGAGCCGGGAGCGCAGTGTTCGAGAAAGCGCAATGTTCGAGAAAAGGTGTCCTTACTTTCCAGCGCCGCTGCAGTAAAAGCGCGCAGGAAAATTCGAAGAGTTGTAGTGCGATGGAACGTCCCAGCGGCGGACTTAAATTAGCTTTGGGCGAGCGTGCGCCGTATTTCAGCCTCCCGGCGACGGACGGACGTATCTATTCCCTTGCCGACTTCTCGTCAGTCAAAGCGTTTGTGGTTATTTTTACGGCGAACCATTGCCCGTATGCCCAGGCGTATGAGCAGCGCATTGACGAACTGGCAGCCCGCTTCCGAGACGAGGGAGTGCCGTTCGTTCTTGTTTGCTCGAATGACGCCGATGCGTATCCCGAAGACAATTTCGAAAACATGATCGAAAAAAGTCGGCAGTACGGATTCCGCGTCCCGTATCTTCACGATGAGTCCCAGGCAGTCGCCCGCGCTTACGACGCAGCCTGCACCCCCGAAGCCTACGTCTTCGATTCCGAACATCGGCTGCGCTATCACGGCATGATTGACGACAATCACGAGCATGCGGACCAGGTCGAGTCGCGGTACCTGGAGGATGCGTTGGAAGCCATTCTGAACGGCCTGGAGCCACAAACTCCCCTAACTCATGTCATCGGCTGTTCGATAAAGTGGCGGCGGTAGGTCCGCCGCCTCTCGAACTGCTTGGCGGGATCCTACCTCGGCGGCCGTCTTCAGCAGGAGCCACAATTCCCTCGCGGGAATGTTGTTTTTTCGCTACGCTCAAGTTCAGGTCGTTATTACTGAAAGCTGTCCCAGCATAGAAGCCGTGAGTGTCGACTTTCATCCCGAACCCGAGATACCGGATTCGGCGATGTAGGGGCGCTCGACAAAAATTCTGTCTCGGGATGCGCTTTACACCTGGCGCGAGAGTAATTATTTGGACCTGTACCGCTACTTTCACCCGCATCACAATCCCCGGTTGCGCACCGTCGCCTTGCGTCATCAGGAGTTGGGAGAATTGGAGCAAGCCGCGCGAGAACTAAAGAATGCGATCAAACGTGCCGAAATTCGAAGTGCCAATGCTGGAGATCAGCAGGCGCAATCGGGTATTCCGCAGGCAGAACAATTTTCCGACGTGCTTGCTGCGCTAGAGTTTGTGGTAACTACCCTGGGCTCGCTTACGTCAGCTCACCCAGGGGACAGTCGAGACACTATGCAGGCCCTGCTAAAAGAAAGGTATGATGCTCCCGGATGGGAAAACTGGACGAGGTTGCTTCAGCAGCGGCTTGAGCTGGTTCGCCAACACGATGAACCGACCGAGCTGGATCGCCTGCGCTGTCCTCCGACCGTCGCTCCGTATCGTCGACGACGTACGGCTCCTGATTCTCTCTTAATTGTTCAATCTGAAACTGAATCCTCTACTGACTAGTACTCCATTCCCGTGGCCAATCAAGATTCCCCGTTCAAAGAACTAGAAAAAGCACGTCGACGTCGATTAACACAACGCCTGAAGGTACTCCGAGAACGTTCAAGGCTCCTCGAGCTCGAACTGCAGAACTACACGAACCAGTTCTTCCGCGTTTGTATCTTCGGCTCCGCACGAATCAAACAAGACGACAGCATCTATCGAACCACGTTCGAGCTCGGCGAACTGTTCGGTGAGCTGGGCATCGATGTGCTCACCGGCGGCGGCCCGGGCCTGATGGAAGCGGCCAACCGCGGTGCGCTAGCCGGACGAGCGAAGTCGGGCAGCAAAAGCAAGTCGTTCGGCTTGACGATCGAGCTCAATCGCTTCGAAGAGCCGAGCGAACATCTCGACATCAAGCACCACCACCGTCGCTTCTCCTCTCGCCTTGACGACTTCATGCGGCTCTCGCATGCGATCGTCGTGGTACAGGGCGGTATTGGCACCCTTTTGGAGCTTTTCTTCGCGTGGCAGCTCTTGCAGGTCGGTCACATGCCTGCGCGTCCGGTAATCCTTATGGACTCGGATTTCTGGCGGGGACTGATCGACTGGATGCGCGAGAAGCAATTAGGGCGCGGATTGGTCAGCGCCCCTGACTTCGACTTCGTGCAGTTTGCGGACACACCACAACAGGCGGCAGATGCGGTGCGCGTCCACTACGAAGCATTCCTGAAGGCGCAAATCGCGCTACTGGAAAAGACCGAATAATTCCTGCGATAGAAGCGGGACAGAAGGCGACGGCGAGACTCAGCACTCAGGTCACATAAGCCGAGACCCATTAGGAACCTTTTTGTCCGGCGAAAGAAGTACGACTCGGTTCTCGCTATCAAGAACGCCGGTCGTGAGACATTGTGAGAAGAAATTGGCAATCTGCTTTTCCGGAAAATTAATCACGCAAAGAACTTGGCGGTCGACGAGTTCTTCTGCTCGATAATGCTCCGTAATCTGAGCGCTCGAACGAAGGATTCCGAATTCACCGAAATCAATCACTAGCTGATACGCAGGCTTTCTCGCTTGCGGAAACTCTTTCGCCTCCAGGATGGTGCCGACCCGAAGCTCAACCTTCTCGAACTCAGCCCAGGAAATCTTTTCCATTCGTCACCTCCCTGTGGACGTTGCTACTGAGCCCACCATACATTTCGGCATTTTAGATGCCTTGCCTGGGCGGAGTATATATTTCGACGGAGACGAAATGAAACAACAATTATACCCCTAACAGAATGGGCCGACTCGTGCGTCGAGCGAGGGTGGGGCAGAACCAGATAGCGCTCAGCGCTTAGCGTGCGTGAAGCGACAGTAATCCGACGAGCAGCAACAAGACCAGCAGTAAGAACCACTTCAGCTCGTGGGTCCTGCGCAGCGTTCGAAGACGCCCCTCGACCGGCACCGCCATCTCATACTGTTTTGACGACACTGCCCTCGATGCTTTCGTCATCGCTCGACGAACGCCGGTGACCAGCACATGTCGCTTCAGTCGTTGACGATTCGTCACTCGGGTGAGTCTTCCGCTTGGAGAGCGGCGCAGAGTGAGGGTTTCGGCATCTCGCCGGCTGGTGACCGAGGGTGAAGGTTGCT
Source organism: Bdellovibrionales bacterium (assembly GCA_020434415.1). Lineage (GTDB taxonomy): Bacteria > Bdellovibrionota_C > UBA2361 > SZUA-149 > SZUA-149 > JAGRAW01. Next base: position 23,826 of record JAGRAW010000012.1, on the reverse strand, counting down.
CTACGTTCGGGTTGACGATTGCCTCGGCTTGGAGCGCCTCTTTTCCATTCGGTCCGGCGACGTGCATGAGGTGGGGTTTGGTAATGAAGTAGCGTCCGGTGCCGCTATTTCTAGCCTCGCTCTTTAGCCCCCGAAGCTGCTCCTGTATCCCCTTCCCGCTCGCATCGGTCGCACCCATGTCTGAGGTCGTAGCACCTCCTCCATGGAGGACTCGAGGGTGGTCGCGCCAGAGCGTCGGCATCCGCTCGAGACCGGCGACGACGACAATTCGTCGACCCACTGCTGCGCTTTCGAGTAGGAACTCGGCAATCGCCTTGACCCGGTCAGGTTCGATCTCCGTAAAAGGCTTATCGAAGAACAGCACCTGCGATTTGCTAAAAAAGGCGCATGCGATCGCGACCCGCTTCCGCGAGTCCGCAGACAGATCTCGCGGTGCCTGCTGCTCTTGCCCGGACAGTCCAATCCGGCAGAGCAGTTCAGACATTGCCTCTGCTTTCACACCGGCAGCGCCAAGCACCTGCTCGAGGGTTTGCTGCTTCCAAAGAAACTCTCCGCGTCCGACAATGTTTACCTGGGACGGATGAAGCTCTCGGTCGCCATAGCGCATGCTGACCTGAGTCTCGGCACCTCCCCCGAGCAGGGCCAGACGAAACCGATTGAGGGCGGAGTTCGCTTCGGTATCGAGCACGGTGATATGTCCGGGCGGACAAATGACCGTCTTGATGAATTGTCCGTCCTCGGCCAATGCTCGCAGTAAAACGGAGGGGTCCTCCTGCGAGGAATGCTGCGTCGCCGAAGAGACAGCGGAGCCGGCCGCCCGAAGGGCCTCAGTAAAAGAGTGCTCTGGACTGGTTGACACGCCGGCTATTCGCTATCGTAGGAGGCTTAATGCCCACGTATTTACTCGAACACAAACAAATGTTAAGCCAAATCGGCCCGTTAGCAGGGCGAAGAGGCGACACTACAGATCAACTAAGATGAGCAGTACCGGCAATTAAGATGAGCAGTACCGGCGAAACGAATCAGACGGCTACGAGAATCCAAACTGAGGGCGGCCTCACCGTAGAGGTGCGTTCGGAGCCCGCTACCGGCCTCGACGATATCTACTCGGCCATTGATCAGCGCAAAGGCGCAGTTTTTTCTAGTGGATTTGACTACCCTGGCCGGCATTCCCGTTGGGACATCGGTTTTGTCGATCCTGCGCTGGAGTTCGTCGCCCGTGCTCGGAGCTTCGAGGTACGCGCGCTGAATGCCCAAGGCCGCGCCTTGCTGGAGCCGGTTCGTGCGGCTCTTACCACATCGCAGCACCTCGAGTCTCTGAAAACTAACGACGATTCCGTCGAGGGACTACTGAAACCGCCGCCGAAGTTTTTTCCTGAAGAGGAGCGCTCGCGGCAGGCTTCGATTTTTTCGGTGCTCCGTGACTTGCTGAAGCTCTTCCGAAGTGATGCTGAAGAGGCTTTACATTTCGGTCTCTACGGCGCGTTCGGCTACGATTTGGTCTCACAGTTCGAGGAACTAACGCTTCGCCTGCCTCGTTCCGGTGAACAACCTGATTGCCATCTCTATCTACCGCTCGAAATCGTAGTCATCGACCGCAAGCGTGAAATCTCGGCTCGCTATACCTACGCGATCGAAACACCCGCGGGAACCACAGCAGATCTCCATGGCGGGGGTGCTACCTTTTCCTTGGCTGCGGCAAAGGGTTCTTCCGAAATCGAATCAGATCATCAGCCTGGTGAGTTTGCAGCCAAGGTCGAAGAGGTAATCAAGGGCACGGAACGGGGAGACTATTTCGAGGTCGTTTTATCCCAACGCTTCAGCACCAGCTTTCACGGCTCGCCGACCAGCTTATTCAAGCGTCTGGCCGCGATTAACCCGAGCCCGTACATGTTCCTGCTGAACTTCGGCAGTGAGCAGCTCGTTGGCGCTTCGCCTGAACTGTTCGTCCGCGTAACCGGCAAACGATACGAAACCTGTCCCATCGCGGGCACCGTGCCGCGCGGGGCAACCGCCCTGGAAGACGCAGACCAGGTGCGACAGCTCATCGGCAGCAACAAAGATGAGTCAGAGCTGACGATGTGCACCGACGTGGACCGAAACGACATGGCCCGCGTCTGCGTGCCGGGGTCGGTGCGCATCATCGGGCGGCGGCAGCTCGAGTTTTACTCCCATCTGATTCACACCGTGGACCACGTCGAAGGAACGCTGCGGGAGGAATTCGACAGTCTCGATGCGTTCCAAACCCACATGTGGGCCTGCACCGTGACCGGTGCGCCGAAACCTGCCGCACTGCAGGCGATCGAAGACCTGGAGAACTCGCCGCGCGGATGGTATTCCGGAGCGGTAGGCTTTATCTCGTTCAACGGGGATATCAACACCGGCATCACGCTTCGCACCGCGCGATTGAAGGACGGCCGCGCCGATCTTCGTGCCGGCGCGACGTTGCTCTACGGCTCGGATCCCACAATGGAGGAAGAAGAGACGCGCACGAAAGCTGCGGCGTTTCTCGCCGCGCTTGCAGGTTCCGGTGACACCCCTCATGCACGCGCGGCAGCGATAGGCGAGCCGAAACGAATTCGTCTCCAGCGAGAGAGAACCGTTCTTCTTGTCGACTGCCGCGACAGCTTCGTGCACAACCTCGCCTCCTACGTGCGCGAGCTTGGCGCAAAGGTCGTCACCTTACGAGCCGGCTTCCCGCTCGAGATGATCGACTCGATTCGGCCTGACCTGGTGTTTCTCTCGCCCGGCCCGGCGACGCCGGAAGACTTCGGCATTCCCAAATTGGTCGGCGAGCTTGTCGAGCGAAAGCTCCCGATCTTCGGTGTCTGCCTCGGACACCAAGGTATCGGGCAACACTTCGGGGCCGAACTTGCGCAGCTTCCGATCCCCGAACATGGCAAGGCCTCTCGCATCACTCACTCCGGCGGCAAGCTTTTTACTGACGTAGCCACGGTGTTTGAAGCAGGCCGTTACCACAGTTTGTATCTACGTGCCGCGACCATGCCTGATTGTCTGCGGGTGACCGCCGAGACTACTCGGGTCTCCGACGACGGCACGGAAGAAGTCATTCCCATGGCAATCGAACATCGCACGTTACCGATCGGGGCCGTTCAGTTTCATCCGGAAAGCCTGATGACACTGAAGCAACAGACCGGTCACTTAATTCTCAGAAACGCATTGGAGAATCTAACCTGATGCCGGCGCCCGTGTATCTATTCAATACCCTTGGCAGGAAGGTCGAAGAACTGGTGCCCCTGCGAGAGGGGCACGTCGGCTTGTACTGTTGCGGTCCGACCGTCTACAACTTCCCGCACATCGGGAACCTTCGCACCTACGTCTTCGAGGATTTGCTGGTCCGCACGCTGCGCCACGCAGGCTACACCGTGCACCACGTCATGAATATTACCGACGTCGGGCATCTCGTCTCCGACGCAGACGACGGCGAGGACAAAATGCTCGTCGCGGCAAAACGAGAAGGAAAGCGTTCCGAAGATATCGCTCGCTACTACACGGAAGTATTTTTCGAGCATTGTCGTGCGCTCAACATCACCCGCCCGGATGTCGTCTGTAACGCGACTGACCACATTCAGCAGATGATTGCGTTGATTCAGCGTCTTGAGGCCAAAGGCCTAGCCTATCAGAGCGGCGGCAACGTCTACTTCGATGTACAGCAGTTCGAGTCGTATGGGGAATTTGCCGGACTCGATCTGGAGAACCTACGCGCCGGTGCACGCATCGAGGTCGATGAACAGAAGCGCGGGCCGCTCGATTTTGCGCTGTGGTTCACGAAGTCGAAATTCGAGAACCAGGAACTTCAGTGGGATTCTCCTTGGGGACGCGGGTACCCGGGCTGGCATATAGAGTGCAGTGCGATGGCGATAGAGTATCTCGGCGAGACCTTCGACATCCATTGCGGAGGCATTGACCATATTCCGGTGCACCACACGAATGAAATAGCGCAGAGTGAGGGCGCAACCGGGAAGCCGTTCGCGAAAGTCTGGATGCACGGAGGATTTCTTGTCGTCAGCAAGGAGAAGATGGCGAAATCCTCCGGCGAGTTTCTGACGCTGCAAGTGTTACTCGACCGCGGCTACGATCCGCTAGCGTATCGTTTGTTTTGCTTGAGTGCCGGCTATCGTGGGGAGCTTTCCTGGAGCTGGGAAGCGCTTGATGGGGCTTTCTCGACGCTCAAGCGTCTAAGAAACCTCGTGGTCGACCTCAAGGCGAAAGCTCAAGCTCCCCAGAGCGACACCGAGTCTCAGGCGGTCACGGATGCAAAAGCCGCGTTCGACCGTGAGATCTTCAATGACTTGAATATGCCGAATGCGCTCGCTGTGCTTCACCAGTCACTCGGCTCACAGAGCCTTGCGCCGCATGAAAAGCTGGCATTGCTTGCCTACTTCGATTCGGTGCTGGGATTGAAGCTTCCGGAGTGGGAAGAACAACAGGCACCTGACGAGCTCTTGATCTTGGCGCAACAGCGTGTGCAGGCGCGCCAGGAGCGAAACTGGGCGGAGGCCGATCGACTGCGTGACGAGATTGCAGCCGCGGGCTTTGCAGTCGAAGATACTCCTTCCGGCCCCCGACTGAAAAAACTGTAGGGTGCGAGATACCGAACTGAAGCACGAGACAATGGCATGAGTGAATCTGAACCTCTTGTTACGCTGTTCGGCGGCGCCGGGTATATCGGCTGTCATCTCGTGCGCCAGTTGCTCGAACAGGGCTACCGGGTCCGCGTCTTCGACTGCTTCCTATTCGGCAACGATGGCCTGGCCGGTCTCGATTCTCCGAACTTGGAAGTCATCGAGGGAGATATCTGCGATACCAATGCCGTTTCTTCGGCCTGTAAGGGGTCCGATTGCGTGGTGCTGCTTGCGGCCATCGTCGGCCACCGGATCCGCGATGTGCGTTGGACAAATACGCGAAGCATCAACTTTCTCGCTTCTACCGTCGTGCTGGACGCCGCTATCGAGCACGGGGCGTCACACTTCATCTTCGCGTCTACCAATAGCGTCTACGGCACGCAGTCCGGCGTGATGTATGAAACTGCAATTCCACAGCCGGTAAGCCTCTACGCGCGACTGAAGCTTCGCATGGAAGAGCGCGTCATGAAGTCGAAAAGAAGTTCTTTCCATCCAACCGTGCTCCGAATCGCCACTTGTTACGGCTTTAGCCCGCGCATGCGCTTCGATCTTGCCCCAAACACCCTGATTCGTGATGCCGTCTGCAACAAGCAAATTCACATCGAGAACGGCGAGCAGAGTCGCTCACTCATTCACGTCGAGGACGCCGCTCGGGCATTTTCTCTCTGCATCGGAGCGCACGCGAACCTCGTGAGCGGCGAAATCTTCAACGTCGGCGCCGGAGACCAGAACCTGCAGGTGAACCAGTTGGCGAACCTGGTGAAGACCCTCGTGCCCGACATCTCCATTCTGTTCACCGAGGGCGAAGCTGACCTGACGGAGTATCGTTTGAGCTGCACCAAAATCGAGAAGGTCCTCGATTTCACGCCGCAGTGGACGCTGGAGCAGGGCCTGACACACCTACGCGATTGCCTGATTGAAGGGCAATTTGAAGATCCCTTCAGCTTGAAGTATCACAATACGTAGCCTTGGTCGGTTCTCGAGGAGAACAGTTGGCATGCGGCGAAGGCGCCTGCAGCAACTACAGCAACGCGCTCTATGAACAGCGTCGTCAAAAATAGCGCGTCGAACCCCGATATCGCTCCACTGGACACCACCCCACCGGGCTTCTCTCAATCGAACCATCCGTCACAGCAACGCCTCACGCGTTCGAAGAGGTGGCTCTACGCGGCCGTTAGTGGTCTAGCGCTGTTCGCAGTCTTGCTCTGGGGCTCATTGCAGGGTTCCGACTCTGCTTTCATCACCTGCAATCGCTCCGATTTGAGCAGCCCCAACAACCCTGCCTACGGCTACAGCTACTACTACTCGGGCGACCTGCTCCATAAGGAGAACTTTTATCCCTTCCGTATTATGGAGAGCTTCAAGCGCGGTTCGCCCGGACCGCAAGGAGCGAAGCTCTCTTTCGCTGAGCTTCGGGTGTTTTATTCGTTTCTCGCAAACCAGTTCACTTGGTTGTTGGAGTCGCACTTCGCCTTCCAGCTTCTAAACCTGCTCTGCCTGCTGTCGGCAACGATGCTTGTCGTTCGCACGGCGACCCGCGTTTCCGAAAATGCGTGGACCGGAGTTATCGCAGGCTTGCTATTGCTCCTGACATCACCGATGACCGTCTTTGTCGGCGACATCAGCCCACATCTGATGGCATTTACGTTTGCTGCCGCCTGGCTCTACCTGATGCTGGACCTTGTTGACGACAAGTGGTCGGGCAAAGCGCTGCTGGGGCGCTACTCCCTCTTGAGCTGCTGGGCGTTGACCTATTCGACGGCAGTCGCAGGTGCTCTCATTTTCTCTCTCGTAGCGGTCGTCCGCCGTCGTTGGCTGCACGCTATCCTACCGCCGGTGGTAGTAATCGCTACGATCATCGCATACGAACGCGTCGTGAATCTCTTCGGCGTGACTTTTCCGGCCAAGATCGAACTCTTGTATCTGCAGGAGAGTCTCGCGATTGCTTGGGGTTTGCTCCAGACAAGCCCGGCCACCTTCGCCTACCATGCCGTTCGAGAACTGGGGAACTTCCTGCTCGTCGATAACCCCGTGCTCGTCTTGGTTGGTTGCACCGGTCTACTACTTTATCGAGGACCGTATCGGAGCCTTCTCTGGTTATTCGTCACGATCCCGATCGCCATTGCCTATCCTTTTCTTTTTCGCGCGGACGCTCGAGGGTACATTTCGTCAGCGCTGATCCTGCCCCTGGTCGTAACAGCAGCCGCCGTCCTTCAGCGTGGTTTCTCGAACCTTCGCTTCTCAACTACAGAAATTCGCTGGTGCGCTCTTGCCTGGGTGATGATGAGCGGACTGTTTCTGCTTTATTCGCTTCCCTGGAACTTCGCGTATGTTGCCGCGCTTGGAGGCGCCCCCCTTGCATTGCTGCTTCTTGCGGCTCGAACCCGGAAGTACAGCAAAGCCAGCTTTGCTGCCCTCGCCCTGCTCGTCGTAACGAGTAGTCAGTGCTGGTGGGTCTTTGGACACTTGGCGGAACGTCCCTTTCCATCGCACAGTTTCATCCTAGGGCAGCTCGTCGCACAACACGATCTCTACGGACAACCAAAAGCATCCGTTGCGTTTTCCCATCACACCACTTTTCTTCCGCTGACCCAGGATGTTGAATCCTTACCCCGGAGTCTGGGAGGTACAAGCGACTGGCAGCACTTCGTTGAACCGCATCGCAAGGATGTCGCTCTCACTACGTTTTTCCCGAGCGAACGCTTTACCCACCAACGCTTGCTGGATGAGCCGACGCTACTCCTTTGTGCCATCGGCTATCAAGCGCTGCCGGTCGCTCTCACACTACTGGCGGCTTGGTCGTTACTCCCGCAGACACGGCTGCGGTTCGCCGTCTTGACCCTGCTGACGGCGTCGTTTGTCGCAACGCTCATCTGGGGCGAAAGGCACGCTCAGAACAAGAGTGAAGTGTTTCTCTTAGATCAACTCATCACCCTGCGCGGAGGGGAATCGATCGAGGGGGAGATAGCGGTCTCGCCTCGATTCATCGATACCCTGGAGCAGTTTATCCGTCAGGGGGAAATTCAATCGGTTGAAATCCTTTTGAAGTCTTCCAAGCTGAAGCACGGCACTTTTCATCTGCGCTTTTTTGGCCAAGAATTCGAGCCGCTATCCTCGGATAAATACGTCGACGATGGTATTCGCTTTCCACGCCGTCTTCGCCTGACGCCGGAAGAGTTTCTCGGCGAGATACGCCGCAGTAATCGCCGCATGAGCTTCACTGCCGCTCTCGACGGAGAGCCGAACGCAAAGGTATATATCGGTTCATGGATGAGAAACGATCGGTTTGGTGATAGAACCGCACGACGTGTCCGACCGCGGATCGGAGAGCCGAAGCAGCCCTCCGCGGAGGAGAACGAAGAATGGTTCCCGGCCATCGAAGTACGCGGCGTAAACAAGAGCGGCGCCAACATCCTGTATGGGCTCTAGCGCCGAAGGCTTTCCTATGGCAGTAGAAACAGTCAGAGCACTGACGCCTGAGATTCCTGGCAAGGGGAGCATGGTCAGCGCCCTGCCGACGAGCGACGCTCCGAACCCAAAACCTCGCCCTCGCTTTCTCTATTGCGCTCTATTCCTTGGGATCTGCTCCCTTTTGGTGGCGTATCTTCATCAGGGCTCTCACTCCCCGTTTATCACCTGCGGGCAGCCGGACCTGGGAAAGACTCAGAACCCTTCTTACGCCTACTCCTACTATTACAACGGAGACTTGCTCCATAAGGAGAACTTCTATCCGATGGAGCTGGTGGAAGGATTCAAGAACGGCACTCCTGGAGAACCAGGCGGCAAGCTCACCTTCGCCAAGAGACGCGTCTACTACTCCTTCCTCGGCAACCTGTTTACCCCCTTTCTCAACCTCAACTTCGCTTTTAAATTTCTCAACCTGCTGTTGGTGTTCGTCACGGCGCTACTCGTACTTCGCTTTTCTGAACAGGTGTTTGAGAGCAGAAGAATAGGTCTGCTCGCCGCCCTACTGTTTCTTCTTTCCAGCCCGGCGACGGTATTCGTAGGTGATCTGTCGCCGCACATCCTATCTCTCGCTTTCTACATCCTTTTTGCGAACCTGCTCCTCCCCTACTGGAACGGCATCCACTCCACAGCGCGATTGTTGGGGCTGATGGCGCTTTTCGGCATCTGGGCACTCACCTACTCCAACGTATTTTACGCTTTACTCGTTTTCGGTGTCGCCTGCGTTCGCCGTCGCCGTTGGCATGATGGAGCATTGCTTACCGCTGCCATTTTTGGCAGCTCGCTGCTCCAGGAGAAAATCGTCGAGTCGTTCGGTGTATCGTTTGCGATTGCTAAGGAGATGTTCGTTTTAAAGTGGAGCTTCAAGGACCAGCTCGCAGTGCTTACCAACGACGGGATTGGCACCTATTTTCATGTCCTCGTCCAAGCTGCATTGGACTATATCCTCGGTGACAACCCTATTGTCGTCATCATCGGTCTGATGGGGCTTGCGGCGTATAGAGGCCGCTACCGTCTGCTCCTCTTGGCGTTGTGTGCGGCTCCCCTTGTTGCCACGCTGCCGTTTTTTCGAGCGGCGGGCGCCCGCGGCTACATTGCCTCGTCGTTACTGCTACTACTGTACCCGACATGCGCGGCACTGCTCGCCCGGCTATGGGTCGCGCATCCCTTCTCCAACTCCGAACGTCGTGCCGCTTTTTACGTATTTCTCGGCTTCTCCATCGCATGCTGGTTTTTTACAACCCGCTGGAACGCACTGTTCGTCACAGGGCTGACCGGGTTGGTTGTCGTCGCGATGTCTGCAACTATGTTGGGTCCGTTACGCAGTCGCTCCATCCGCCACCTCTTGGCGGGCACGTGTCTCGCCTCGGCTCTTCTTACGCAGGGGTGGTGGAATTACGCCCACTACGATCTTCGTCCCGTGCCGGCTAACAGCTTCATCTACGGCTTACTACGTCAGGTGGGAAGCCCCACTGACGAGTTCCAGCACCGAGACATCCCTTTCTATTTTCGCTCTCACTTTCTTCCCTATTCGTCTGATGTCGAATCAGTTCCTAGGAGCCTCGGCGGCACGAAAAGTTGGAGTGAGTTCGTCGAGGCCCTACCACAAGAAGAAGCCACGCAAATTTTTCCAAAACAGCACCTCCAACCGTCTTTGCTATTGCAGAATCCGGAGCAACTGCTCGGCTCGCTCTTTCAACAGTCTCTAATGCTGCTGCTGACGATAATCGCGCTGCTGCTGCTAACTCCAAGTCGCGGCACGGGGATGCTTTCGGCGGCTATCCTCGTCGGTCTGTTCGTCGCCTCCACCTTCTATGGCAGCAGTGACGCGAAGCGCGACGATGCTACCTTTCTCCTTGATCAATTAATCGTTTTGCAGGGCGATCAAGAGCTTCGGGGAGAGGTCGAGATTTCCCCGGAATTTGTTGCTGCATTGCAAGCCGCAACCGCAAGTGGAACCGTAACCGACGTAGATATTTTCTTCAAAATGTCGAAGTTGAAACGTGCCGAGGGAGTCACGTTGCAGTTGTTTACAGCCGAAGTCGATCGACAGTTTCAGCGACCGGTTCCTCGACTGCCCATAATATCGACCATACCAGCCGCCGAATTTCTGGAACTTTTAGAGATTCACGAAAGACGCATTCCTTTTTCGTTGAAGGTCATTGGCCCCTCGGAGAGGCGTTCGGTATACATAGGCTCTTGGATGCGAGCGGAACTGCTGACCAAGCGCCGCGGTGAGCTTCTGCTACCGGACGGTTCGCAGAAAGCGCTCGAATTCTTTCCGGCAATCGAGATACGAGGCAGAACGCCAACAAACGAAGCCCCGCTAGTGGGACTCTAGCGGCACGACGGAGACACCATGGGAGAAAATGTAATCCGCCGTCAGACTGCCAGCGAGGAACAGGCCGTTACCTATTCCCCAGAGAAGGCAGGCTCCGACAGCCGTGCTACCGCGCGTTCGCGACTGTCTTTGCATGCAGTCACGCTCAGCTGCATTCTCATCGGCGCACTGCTGGTGAGCTGCCTTCACCAGGGTTCCTTCTCACCGTTTATTACCTGCGGCCAGCCCGACTTAGGTAAATCCGACAACCCCTCCTATGGGTATTCGTATTATTACAACGGAGATCTGCTCCATAAGGAGAATTTCTACCCGATGGAACTAGTCGACGGTTTCAAAGTCGGCAATCCGGGAAGCCCCGGAAGCAAGTTAACGTTTGCCAAACGGAGGATGTATTATTCGTTCCTAGGAGCGTTGCTCACGCTTGGGCTCGACACGAATGCTGCGTTCAAGCTGCTCAATTTTGTTTTGCTCGTGACTGCCACAGTCTTGGTGCACCGCTTCACGATTCGTGTCTTCGCGCACCGCGCTGCCGGGGCTATTGCCGCTGCTCTTTTCTTGATTTCCAGTCCTGCGACCGTGTTCGTTGGGGATCTCTCCCCTCACCTCCTGAGTCTTGTGTTCTACGCTGCATGGTGCAACTACGCCCTGTCCTACCGTGACGGCAAGCAATCATGGAAGCAGGTGTTGGGTCTTAGCGCTTTCTTTGGCCTCTGGTCCTTGACCTACTCCAGCGCCTTCTTCGGCCTTCTCGGATTTCTGTTTGTTGGTCTGGCTGCCAAACAATTTTTGCACGTCGGGCTCGTTGCAGGCTCAGTCTTCGGAGCCGCGTACATTCAGGAAAAAATAACGCTTTCCTTCGGAGTCAAGTTTCGAGCGGCGAAAGAAGCCTTGCTACTTCTGGACAGTCTGCGCCTACAATTTCAACAGCTCCTTGCGACGCCTGGAGACTACGCGTACGAGCTGACCCGCTCGACATTGGATTACATACTGGCCGATAACCCCGTGCTGGTACTTGTCGGCGTGATGGGGCTGACCTTGTATCGGGGGCAGTATCGTTGGTTGCTGTTGGTTCTCACTGCGGCGCCACTTGCGGCAACCGTGCCCTTTTGGAAGACCGCCGGAGCACGAGGCTATATCGCCAGTGCGTTACTTCTGGTGCTCATACCAGCAGCCGCCTCGTTCCTTACGCATCTGATCAACCGGCAACCTACCAACGCTCGTGATGCCGGACGCGTGCTTGGTATCTTTCTGCTGAGCATCACCTTGTTCAGCATCTTCAATATTGCTTGGAATTCCATCTTCCTAGCCGTTTTCAGCGGCATCTCAGTTGCAGCCTTACTTTGCCTCGTTCGCGCGAAGGGTTCGAACGCTGCGATCGCGCGAACATTGGGTATTTGCGCGCTCATCGGCACGGTAGGCACCCAGGTTTGGTGGAACTATGGGCACTACGATAGCAGACCGGTTGCAGCAAATAGCTTCATCTACGGCATGCTCCGGCAGGTAGGAAGTCGTTTGAAGTTGCGTGATACGCGCAACATCCCTTTCAACTTCACTACCGAATATTTTTCGTATTCCGATGACATCGAAGGTGTTCCGCGAAGTCTCGGTGGAACCCGCGACTGGAGCGAATTTGTGGAGGGGGTCCCCGCTGCCGAGTCCCGAATGGTTCTGCCTGAGCAACGAATGTCGGTTGCCGCCATCCTCAACGACACCGAACGTTTACGGGGAACTTTGTATCAGCAATCCCTGATGGTGCTGTTGACTTTAGCAGCGCTGTACTTACTGCTACCGACCGGCCCGCTGCGTACGGCGGCGGTCAGCGGCTTTGTCCTACTCTTTGTCAGCTCAACACTCTGGGGAAGTTCGCGCGGCCTACGCAAAGAAGCAAAGTTCGCTCTCGACCAGTTGCTTATTGTGGAGGGCGGCCAAAAACTCCAGGGAGAGATCGAGCTCTCTCGCGCTTTTGTAGATCGCCTCGCCGCCGCAGCAGCACGTGGAGACATCTCGGACATCGATGTCTACATCAAAATGTCCAAGATCAAGCGGGCGGAAAAGGTGGACTTGATGTTCTTCGATCGGGAGATCAGTGCCGAGCAAGTGCGCAATGTGAACATGCCGCTTATCCTGACGCTACCGGTTGAGGACTTTCTCGAACGAGTTCGAGATGGGAAGTATACGATCCCCTTTTCCGTAGAACTACTAGGCTACGGCGAGCGATCCTACGTCTACGTCGGGTCATGGCTCAGAAATGAGGGGCTCACGAAGAGAAGAGCGGTCCTGCTCAACCCTGACGGGAGCGAAGCACCACTTGAGTGGTTCCCGGCCATCGAGATCCGCGGCCGCAACACCGAGTCAGCGTATACTATCATAGGGATTTAAGGCGCGAATCTCCTTCTTTTTGAATCAGCATGGTCGGGTTTGACACCAATCTGAATCGCCGTTACTTCTTTTGTCGGTATTTCACCGCAGAATTCGAGGTTCGCCTGTGAGCGACGCTGCATCAAGATCAGTCGCCTGCCAGTCATCCGCTCCCGACACCGGCAACGTCACCGGCAACGTCACCGGCAACGTCACCGGCGAGACTATCGCCGACTTTGGCGAGCAGTGGACTCGCTTTCGCGACAATTCGGGGTACTACGCCTCGAAAGAGTTGTTGGCCGATGTAATCGAACCACTGCTGACTCCGGAGCAGCTTCGCGGCACGTCGGTGTGTGATATCGGAAGCGGCAGCGGACGGATCGTCAACATGCTGCTGGATGCCGGCGCCGCCCATGTCTTCGCGGTCGAACCATCGGAAGCCATGGAGGTCACAAAGGAGAATACCGCGGCGCGGTCGGCACAGATCACCTACCTGCAGGTTCCCGGCCATGAGCTCCCACCGGTCACGTTCGATTATGCAGTTTCGATGGGCGTGCTCCATCACATTCCCGAGCCGCAACCTGTAGTGCAGGCGGTGTATCGCTCTCTTGAAGAAGGTGGGGCCTTCCTCATTTGGCTCTATGGACGTGAGAATACCGGGCTCTATCTAGTGCTGCTCACCGTGCTTCGCAGCATCTTCCGACGTCTTCCTGATGCGGCACTTGTCGCAGTCTCACATGCGCTGAACCTCCCGCTCACAGCTTACATCGCCGCATGCCGTGTGATCCCGCTACCGCTGCGTGACTACATGCTGAACGTAGTTCGTAAGCTTAGTTGGAACCAGCGGACCCTGGTGATTTTCGACCAGCTCAATCCTGCGTACGCAAAGTACTACACCAAAGAGGAGGCTATTCAGTTGATGAAGAGCGCACCGTTTCGGCGCGTAGAAGCGCACCTACGGCATAACTACAGTTGGACCGTAATAGGCTGGAAGTAAACACCATGAGTCACATGCATCTGTATGAGGCGAACAATCCGGCTGACGAACAATGGCAGGAAATTACGAAGGACCTGACAATCATCGTTCCTGCGTATAATGAAGAAGAGAACATCCAGCCGTGCCTCCAGCGAGTGCGAGATGAGCTTCCGTATGCATCCCTGATTGTCATTAACGACGGTTCAACCGACGCTACCGCCGAACGCGCGGAGGCAGTCGAAGGCGCAGTGGTTGTGCGTCATACCCGAAATCGCGGCTACGGCGCTGCACTGAAGACTGGAATCCGCATGACCACGACGCCCTATGTGCTGTGGTTCGATGCTGATGGACAGCATCGAGTAGAGGATATTCTCGGCCTGGTGCTACCGGTCGCACAGCAAGAAGCCGATGCCATGCTGGGACAGCGGACGAAGGCGTCTGCCTTTTCCGTCAAGCGAATGCCTGGAAAGTGGTTGCTGAAGATCGTTTCTCAAGTAGTGGCCCGACAACGCATCCCGGACCTGAATTGCGGACTTCGTTGCTTCCGCACGAGCGTTATTCGGCGATACCTCCATCTATTACCGGACGGCTTCTCGGCTTCAGCCACATCCACGTTGGTAATGATCCGACGTGGCTATCGAGTCGGCTTCTCCCCGATTACTGCGGAGAAGCGTGTAGGCAATTCGACAGTGCGTATCGTCAGAGACGGCCTCAAGACGCTGAGTCTGATTATGCGCATCATGCTGCTGTTCGATGCGCTTCGGTTTTTCACTGCCTGCGCACTGGTCCAGATGGTTGCGGCGCTTGCCTACTCCCTCTACAAGATAACTACGGTCGGCTGGGGCATCCCGCCGCTGGGAGCCTTGGTATTCACTTCCGGGATGCTCACTTTTTTCATGGGGATGATTTCGGCACAGATTAGCGAGATGCGCCAAGAGCGTTTTGAGTTCATGCCTGATGCGCTTTTTGATGAGGAGTAGCGAACGTGACGCAGGTACTATCCAAGACTAAGTTTGCCTCCCCCGTTGAGCAGGTGCTCAACTTCGTTTGTTTTCCCTATCGAGCGTTTATTCAGAACCCCAACGAGAGCACCCGACGGTTCATGTGCCTGCGCGACGAGCGGATGTATTACGTCGCCAAACACTGCTCAGGTCGGACTTTGGATCTCGGCTGTGGGCCGGACAACGTTTTCGTAAAGCAGTTCATGAAGGGCAATGGGCAAGGGGCGGACGTGTTTCGTTACCCGGGTCTGCAAGACTCAGAAATCATCGAGAACCCGCCGTATCTGGCGTTTGATGACAACTCTTTTGAAACGGTAACGCTTATCGCCAACGTGAACCACATCCCTACTTCGATCATCGCGACAGAATTTCAAGAAATTGCACGGGTGCTTCGTCCCGGCGGAAAACTGGTCGTCACGAGAATCGGACTTATCACCTCCGTGCTGACGCACACGGTGGTCCATATTCAGTCGATGCTTTCCAGCGCCTACTACGACATGGACCGTGAGCGAGGAGTGGAAGACGACGAGCGGTACACGGTATCCCGAAAGGAAATTCAAGCGCTTGCCGAAGCAAACCACCTTCACCAGCAAACGGTTCAGCGGTTCTGGACCCAGTGGTGGCTCAACGAGGTCCTGGTGTTTGAGAAAAGCACCGAGCAACAGTCCGTCCGACGATGTGCGGCATAGCTGGGCTTTTGCAGCTTGACGGCGCGCCGGTGCCGCAGCTGAACACCCTGCATGCGATGCTGGAGCGCATGCGTTTTCGCGGTCCGGACGACGAAGGGGTGTACTCCGAGGCGATGGTTGCCATGGGCATGGTCCGGCTGGCAATTATCGACCCTGAGCATGGCCGCCAACCAATCTTCGATTCCGACAACACTGTAGGGGCCGTCTGTAACGGCGAAATCTACAACTACATCGAGCTACGAGCCGAACTGCAGTCCTTAGGGCACCACTTCCGGTGCGGCTCTGATACCGAGGTGCTCGTTCACGGCTTCAAGCAATGGGGCATCGATGGATTGCTGGAACGAGTCCGAGGCATGTTCGCGTTCTCCATCTGGGACCGCCCGCACCGCGAGCTTCATTTAGCGAGAGACCCGTTCGGCATCAAGCCGCTGTATTACAGCTGCCCCAACGGAACGCTCGTCTATGCCTCGGATCTGAAATCCCTGCTTCGGCACCCGGCAGTCAGCAACCGGATCAACCTCAGCACCTTGCGCCGATACCTCGCTTACGGCTATGCCCCGGGACCGGAAACATTCTGCGAAGACATCGTGCAACTACTCCCCGGACATCGACTGTCCGCCCGTGTCGGAGCGGAACCGGAAGTTCAGCAATATTGGAACCTTTCTTTTTCCACAGAACATGTCGGCAAGTCTCAGCAAGAGCTCCTGGAAACAATCGATGGTCTGGTTTCGGAAAGCGTAAGACTGCATATGCGCTCGGATGTGCCGCTCGGCATTTTGCTCAGCAGCGGCATGGATTCTGCCACTGTTCTTTCGTACATGGTCGAACATGCAGACGGTCCGGTAAAGACGTTCACGCTGGACTTCGAGGACCCGCGGTTCAGCGAGGGCACACAAGCCGCTCTCGTAAGTCGTCACTTTGGAACCGAGCATCGGCAGATTCGTCTCGGCGTCCCGACAATCGCTCAAATTGAGGAAGCGTTCGGCTATTACGATCAGCCGAACTTCGACTACTCGTGCATCCCGACTTTTTTGGTTTCTAAGTTCGCTCGTGAGCACGTCAAGGTCGCCCTGATGGGTGACGGCGGCGATGAGCTCTTTGCGGGGTATCCCACGGCGTATCTACATCGCGTGACGCCATTCTATTCGCGCATCCCTGAGCCGGTTCGCCGAAATGTCCTCACGCCCTTGATAGAACGTCTTCCGACATCCTTCGGACGGGTACCGCTGGATTACAAATTGAAGCGCTTCATCCGAGGAGCAGACGCAGGATTCGAACGTGGGCACTACAGCTGGAAGCTTCTGTTTGACGATGCGCAGGCCGCATCTGTCCTTCGCCCGGAGGTGTGGGCAGAAGTAGCTCACATTGATCCCTTTGCGCCGGTCGGTAGCTACTTCGGACAGGTCGCGGGAGAAGAGGCGCTGAATCGAGTATTGTATGTAGATGCGAAGACTTTTCTCGTTGACGATCTCCTGGTGAAGGCTGATCGAATGACGATGGCAAGCAGCTTGGAAGCGCGCGTTCCCTTTCTCGATCGACAGGTGGCGGAATTCATGTGCGGCGTTACCGAGCGACAGAAGCTTCCAGGTTTTGAAACTAAATGGCTGCTTCGTCGACTCGCTGAACGTCGCTTACCGGCCGAGATCCGTAAACTTAAAAAGAAAGGATTCAGTCCCCCGTTCGCGGAGTGGCTCCACGGCCCGCTACGGCGTTACGCGACAGAACGAATTCTGGATTCCGGCGCGGTTCGCGAGTATTTTGATCGGGCAAGCGTTGCTCGAGTGCTCGAACAGCACTTCGCAAAGCGGGCAGACTTGAACCGAGAAATCGCTCTCCTGCTGTCGCTCGCTATTTGGCACAACGACATCCGTCAAACGATCGCATCGCCAGCCAATGATGAAGCTCGAGGGCAGACTCCCCTTGCCATACCTCGCTATCGCCAAGAGACCGCACGTTAGTCTCGAGAAGCTGAACGCTTGTTCTACTCCAAAATCGCCTAAAAAGACGCGCTCGCGGTTACGGAGCGCACATCAGATTAGAGGTATACTTTCAGGCAAATCTGTCGACACTAACGGTAGGACTCCTTACAATAATTAGAGAATGTTTTCGCCAATCGTTGGGGAACAACAGAGCGGAATTCTAGACTACTGCAGATCCGAATGGATGAGGTTTTAACCTTGCGCAAGGGTTGGAAAAATTGGCGCCTGTGCCACAGGGATTGCGGCCCACTAGTGGTCGCTTGGGCCTTGGTTTGCGGTGTTCTGTTGACGTCTCCCGGCAGTTCTGAAGCGGACAACTCGGTTCTTCCTTACGTCCGAACCGGCCTTGAGGCCGAGTTACCCCCAAACTCTGCGCGCTCCGTTCGCTCGCTGCCTCCCGAAGCGGTAGCCGGGCTGAAGGGGTGGGGGCATTTATACGAGCTCTTGACGAGACATGGCACCGACCATCAGGTCGCTTTCGAGATTCTCTCAGACGAGCGCATGCCCCAACGTGAGAAGCTGTATTTCAGCCTGAACCCCCGTGAATCGAAACATCTGTACCGCAAGCATAATACTCCACTGGCCCGCCAGAACGCGGTTCGTTTCTACCGCAACCACTACCGCTACTTCAAGGAAGCCAGCCGAGTATATAGGGTACCGGACAGCGTAATATTGGCGATTCTCCAGGTCGAAACGAACTGTGGTCGGTATACCGGGCAGAGCCGAACGTTTTACCGACTAGCTCGACTCGCCTCAGCCGCAACACCGGACAACATCAAAGCGAACGTAGAAAGAAGCCGGAGAAAAGCTGATCTTGCAGCGGTTCGAGAACGCGCAGAGTGGCTCGAAGAACACTTCTTGCCGCACGTTGTCTCGACGATTCGGCTCGCCGAGGACATGAAAGTGCATCCGTTGGAGGTGCGTGGTTCGGGTGCCGGCGCGATTGGTCTTCCGCAGTTCCTTCCGGGCAACGTCTACACTTTCGGCAAAGACGGCAATGGAGACCGAACTGTCAACTTATTCGAACCGGCGGACGCAATTCACTCCATCGCAAATTACCTGAGTGAGCATGGCTGGGACAGCAATCGACCGCTCACCATCAAGGACAAACGCCAAGTAATTTGGGCGTATAACCGCTCCGACTCGTACATTGACACCGTCCTCGCGATGGCCTCCGCACTGGAGCCGCAACTTACCGACGTCGAGCGCAATCTTGAAAGTCTCTTCCGAAGCCTCTCCGTCAAGGGGGTGATTGGACGTCGTCTTGCGGAGCCTGCGAAACAGTAGCTCAGCATCGGGGAGGCATCAGCCGGTGAGGGACTATGGAAACCAACACAAGAAGTTGGGCGTTACCGATCGTTGAGACCGAATGCGGCCTCCCCTCCTTTGGTTCGGGTAATGGAGTCCCAGTCTCGCTTGATGCCGACTGCACGGTTGATACAGTAGGGAGTGCGCTTGTTTTTAGGATTCTGACAGTTGATTGCCGAACTTCGGGATGCTCTTCCCGGTGCTTCGAGCTTCATTACGGCCTCCCAGGGGGAGGTGAAAACCTTGCCCTCCGTCCACCACGCAATCAGACCGACAAAGACCGCAAAAGCCAACGCCCCAATAAGCGCCAACCGCTCCTGCCGTTTCTTGCGACTCTGTGCATCCGGAGCGACGGTCATCGCCGATTGGCGTTTCCCGGCCTCTAGCTCCGCAGCGACATTCTCGGAAACCTCAGCTTCCGAGGCAACCCCTTCTAACTCTTCACTAACGCTCATAATGGGGGTATCGGCACCCCTTCTCGAAAACGTGAATGGTTAGCCGAAGTTAGTCAGTTCTAGCACAATCAGGACGGCCCATCCGCGACTCCCGGACCGAAGCCTGCCAAGGTCAAGGTCCTGCCAAGGTCTCAGAGACCTTGGCAGACTTTCAGCAAGTTGAAGCTGGCCAAACGAAAGCTGTGTGTTTTGAGTGGGATAGCGTGCGGCTAAACAGGGGCGCTCGAGCAAAGCCGCAACGGCCAGGCGAGAATCGTTCAATTCAGCGCCCGGCCGTCGGGGAAGGACTTGCGGTTAGTAGCGATCGTAGCTGCTGCCGCCGTAGTTGCTGTCGTAGCCGCGGTTGTCATAGCCCTGCTGCCGCCGGAGCTCCTCAATCTCGCGCCGCTGACGCTCAAGCTCCTGCTGCTGGCGGCGCTGCTGCTCCTCGAGACGCTGGCGCTCGACATCTTGAGCATCCATCGAGTTTCCGATGGCTGCTCCAGAGATTGCGCCCAAACCGGCACCAATCGCCGTTCCTGCGCCCGAATGTCCGGTTTGGTTCCCGATAATCGCACCGGTACCGGCTCCTATGGCACCGCCTAAAAGACCGCCTTTTGCCGCTCCGGATAACGGCTGGGCACAGCCGACAAGGCCTCCCAAAGCGACAGCTACCAGTAAAGGAACGGGACACTTAGCCATGATTATTCACCTCATTCTGAAAATGGCAGGCTCACTACCATATTAACACTATTGTGCCGGTTTAGTGACAGGAGGTGTACTTACTGATTTCGGCAGCCCCGGACTTTTGGAGATCGGCTCAAAATCAGCCACCCTAAACATCGGCATGTTCGACTCTGTTGCAACGTAAATCACGTTTGGATTTTGGTTCAGTGTTGAAATCCAAAGATACTGCAGGTATTCCGCGGAGAGCGTCGAGCGAACAATCTCTTGAGCTTCCGCAGCTCCACGGGCCCTTGCGACCTCAATCTCCGCATCCTTTTGGGCCTGCGCCAATTCAAAGCTCTTTTGCAACGCCTTCTGCTCTTGTTCCAACTTCCGCTCGATGGCGTCTTTAAACTTTACCGGCAACTCCAAACCGGTGACCATCAAGTCTTCGACTACGACCCCACGGCTTCCGAGGCTTTCGCGTAACTTCTCATACGTCGCCGAGGTCAAACTCTCTTGATTTGTTATGATCTCCTCGACCTTCTGCTTGCCGATTACCTCGCGGAAAGTATCAGTGAGGGTCGCATCAAGCACAACTTGGACGAATCCAGGGCCCACTTCCTTTCTCAAGCGAACCACTTCTTCAGGACGAAACAGCACCGTCGTCTGGAGTCCGACAATCAATCCCTCGGCTGAAGGGATAGTGAGATCAAGTGAGCGACGCTGCGTCTTGACGTTCCAGACCTCAATTTCGCGTACCACAGGCACACTGGGATAGACCCCAGGGGCAAGAGGCTCCTCGTTGATCGTTCCAAAGCTCTTGCTTACTCCGACTGTTCCATCCTCCACGACGACACATCCGGTTAGCATTGCGACTACCATCGCGAACATTAGCAGAGTGAGTAGCTTCCGCATCGACTATTGCCCCCCCAAAAAACTCTTTTTACGAATACCCAGTCTATAGCGCTTTCGCTCCTCCTTGTCGTTCAAAAAAGCACTTTATTACCGCAGGATACCAAAAGAACGAGCACATACTCCGGAGATGAAATACGCTACCCTCGTTTCATTATAAATCCATGTGACCAAGTAGCGTACATCGATGCAGGAAATTCTCCCTCTGATTGTCAAGATGCGGTCGACCTACGACATCTTCGTCACCGAGCTTGAGTCTCACCTTGCCGCTCTCGAAGGTTTTGTCGCGGAGCTGGAGACGATGCCGCCCGAGAAGCTTTCGAGCGGATTCGACGCCCACGCAAAGCGACTCGCCGAACGCTTCCACGTGCTAAAAGGGGGCTCCGGATTCTTGCAACTAAAGACAATCGCAAGCCTCACGGGTAAGGGCGAGGAATGGTTCAAAAACGGCACCGTCCCTGCTCGCGCCCCGATCGATCTTCGCACCGAACTTGCGGAGCTAGTACGTGCTCTGCGCGACGAACTGAACGCGCTCCAGCACCTTCTGAAAGAAAGCTCGCCGACGTAAGCTGCTTGCCTCGCCTTCCACGCTGGTCGCACCGAAGCAACCGCTTACTCAGAGACGCTGACTTGCCGCCTCGGCTAGCTCACTCCTGACGATGCTTCGAAGCTGCAGATGTGCAGACTGCGGCCAGCTTCGAAACGCATTGATTGCATGCACCAGGCCATTATTCCTTGTGCTCAGGAACTGATTGTCGATCTGACTTGGGTCACCGAGTATCACGCAGATACTTCCCTCACCCAGGCGGGTTAGCAACACTTTGAGCGGTCCGCGTTCAAGATTCTGAGCTTCTTCAAGAATCACGAAGCTCCGACGAAAAGTCCGACCACGGATGTAGGTCAGCGGCACAAGCTCGAGTCGATCCTCCATCTCCAGCCACGCCTTGGCGTCGAAGGGCTTTCCGGAGCGTCCGAACCCGCGCTTGGCCCCACCTCCTCGTCCTTCATCAGGGGAGGGCACTTGCACGATGGCCCGAAGATTGTCTTCAATCGGACCGCCCCAGGGTCGAAGCTTTTCCTCCAAGGTTCCCGGAAGAAATCCCATGCTCGTGCCGACATCAACCATCGGCCGCGTAATGACGATTCTCTCGAAGTGACCGCGCTCCAAGCGCTCCCAAGCTGCGGCAAGGGTGAGAAATGACTTTCCGCTTCCGGCCGGTCCGGAAACGGTGATCAACCGGATTCCGTTCTCGACCATTGGATCCGGCTCGCCACACCCCATCAGCGCCCAGAGAAAGAACTTCTGCCGAACGTTCTTTCCTGTGACCTCCCCCGCCACTTTGAGGTAATCAACCTTCGTCCGATCAATGAGCTCAACCGTTCGCTTCTCCGGATCACGCGCCATGCCGTAGCAGTAGTGAACCGACGGGTTGTCACGATCCACAATGTGGTAAAACTCGTTAATCAGCGGCGGCAGCGTGGGTCGATATTCCCCCTCATCCAGAATCCGCCCCAGTTCATCCGCATCTACCTCGATGCGCCGCATCCCAAGCTCGTATTCCTCGGGCGCACATACCGATTGCAGCTCCTCGGCAGTGATATTGTAGACGCTTCTCGCCAACACCCGAAGAATTCGATCCTGGGTGAGCAACACCACATCCGGCTCATCATCGCTATCAGCGTCCTGCCCTCGGCTAAGGCGATGGGTGCGTGCCTTGAGCGAATCCTCGATTTCGATAGCCGTCGCCAGTATCTCGTGATCTTCCACGTTCGCCTTGAGATCCCAGGCGATAACCCGCTCGTCAGAAGGCCGAGGCGCAACTCGAAGCACCCCTCCCTTCTCCGTCTCGACTCCCTCCAGCAGCGATCCGTAGGTCGTGTACGCCTCGAGTTGCCGTGAGGCCTCTCTCGCAGCGGAGGCTCGTTCTCCGCCGCCATTCCTCAGGCCGGCAAGCTCATCCAACACGACGCGGGGAATGACAATCTCGTTGTCCCCCAACACGCCGGCAAAGCCGGGCGAGGTCGGATCGCGAGCATCCCGAAACGTCGTTATATCTTGCACAAGCGAAATGATGGCAGAGGTATCGAGGACAAAGATCTTCTTTCTGAGATTAGTCAAGGGCTCACGCTCCTCGTTTGTTGTTGCTACGGTCTGAAGTTTGAAAACATCGCTCGGCATCCACATCGAGAGTAGCCCCACCGCACGCACGCCAAACGTCGCGGCTCAGTGAGAGGCCGTCAACATCGCCTGTGAGCACCAAAAGCTGTGGGACGTGACTTGGAGAACTATTCGGATCTGCCGGTTGCGCGGGGGAAGACGCACGGCCCAGGAACTGATCCGCAACTTCGCGCACGGTATCAAGAGATACGGAGTTAATCTTGAAAATACTCTCCTCTGCGCTGATGTAGCGGCGGAAGATAAGCTCTGTCTCGACGGCACGCCACAGCCGTGCCATCACACTATCATGCTCCATTTCCAACTGTGCGGTACAGAGCGCCGCTGCACGCCTCAGCTCGTCTTCGCTAATGAGATCCTGGCGTACTTTATCCAATTCGCCAAGAAGCATTTCGAGCACTTGGGGCAGTTTCTCCCGCTCCACGGCACCGGAAACGGTCAATGCCGCCGTGTCTGGATAGGTATCGGTGTCTGCGCCGATGTCATAGAGCAACCCGGACTCTTCTCGGAGCTTCAAAAACAGCCGGGAGGACACACCGTCGCCGAGGGCGGTCGCGAGAAGCATTCCGGCGAGGTACCGGCTATCGCTTTGGGGCGCCCAACGCTGCCCCAAAACGAAATGCACCTGACCGAAGGGTCGCGGCAAAAGCGACACGCCATGCCCGGTCGCCTCTGCCCGGTATGACTCGCGCTCCCCTGCGGGATACCCGCCGAAGGTCTTCGTCGCCCGCTCGAACACCTGCTCCGGGATTACGTTACCCGCCGCCACAATCACAAGTTTGCGTCCCTGCAGAAGCTCTCTACGCCGACGCTCGACAAGCTGCGGGGTCAGCTGAGCAAGACTCTCTTCGGTCCCGAATATCGGCTCCCCC
>JAGRAW010000129.1 GCA_020434415.1 Bdellovibrionales bacterium | reverse complement strand
CAGGGAACGGTACTGCCCGATGCCGTACACGAGATACACCTGCATGGTCTCATCCGTGCTCTTCGCGTAGCGATCGATGAGGTCAAGCCCACGCGGGTCCTGGGTCCTGAAAAAGTGATCGAGCAGGTAGGGCTGCTCCGGATCCTCGGTGAGGCACTGGGTGTACAGCACGTCGCGGGCACGTGGCGTGTTCACATCCGCCAGGTGTCGCATGGCCGCATGGCGTATGTACTGGCCCTGGGCGGTATCCTGCACCATGGCGATGCACAGCTCCAGCGTATGCGGGTTCTGCGCCTCAACAAGCCGGTGGAAGAAACGGTCCACTTCCTCTTGATGGTCCCGCGCGGCGTTCTCCTGCGCACAGTATATGATGCGCACGAAGGGCGTGCTCGTCCGCAGCGTGTCATGTGGTGCGTTCCAGTGTGGGAACATCAGGTCCGCCTTCACCGTGTGCTCCCATTCGCGCATGGCATAGCAGGTCCTGTCCCACGTGATCTCCGGTCGCTGGATCACGTATTGGGCCACCAAGGCCGGTTCATTCCGCTTCAGCAGCAGGCCGTAATCCCATTCCTTGGGCGGCCCACCGTGCAGGCCGCGTATCACCGAGCGGTCGATGATCACCTCGGTGCGTGTGGGCACCGCCCGGTAGCGCTCGTTGAAGACCGACAGCTCGAAGGACACCTCCCGCTTCAACGCCATGCGGTGGTGCTTCTGCATACCGGTGTACTCCGCGTACACCTCGCACAGCAGGCCATACGCCCCGTCCTTCACCACCAGCCCGAAGTGCACCCCGTTGTGCTTCGGGCCCCATGCGGTGGGCTGCGCATGCAAGGCCACGCCCAGGTACAGGAACAGGGCCGCGTTCAGGATCCTCCTCATGGGGCAAGTATCGGTAGTCGCTTTCTTACCTGATGCACGCAGCGGGGCGATCGCACACGCGTGCGCCTTGTACTCAAGCATTCTTGCGGGTTCGAACACCTCCGCAGGGTCTTCGCCTCGGGACCCTGCGGCCTGCCCAACGATCGCGGCGTTGATCCCGCAGGGTCCCCTTTCGGGAGACCCTGCGTTACGCAAAGCGCGTGTCCCCGCGAGCGGGGGACGGATGTGAATGGCCCCGGCAGTTGCCGGGGCTTTTCACGTTCCTGCTACCTGATACGGCCGTTACGCAGGCCGTTCCGGAACGCATCCACCGGATCGCCCCGCGCATACATTCGTGCCAAACCGAACCCATGCAACGCACCCTTCCTTCCCTTTTGCTCATCGGCCTGCTTGCCGCAGGCTGCAACAACGATGATGAACCGGCCGCTCCCGCCAGCGGCGGCGGCGGCGGTGGTGGCGGTGGCAATCGCCGCAACGGTGGTGGAGGAGATCGCGATCGTCGCTGGTAAGGCGATGCGGTTCTCGTAGGGCAGCTTGCATAGCTGCTCGGAAAGGGTGTCGGACTTCGTTCGGCACCCTTTTTCTTTTTGAGGATCGCTCCTTTGCTCGCCTGCCCTCACGCCGCTAAGTGCAGATGCGGTTGGTTTGCCGCTCCGCGCTAAGCCAGATAGCGAGCCATGCTGCGGGTGTCCAGAAGTACGCATGCTGCCCACCATCGGTGTACACCGCTTGCAGTAGCATCGCAGCCTGCACTGCGCCTAGGCCGACCACGGTGAAAACTTTCTGGACACATGACATCAGCGGTAACCGCCCCAGAAGGATCAACTGCAACGGTAGAAGTACTGCTTGATCAAAGAGCCATCCATAAGGAGCAAAAAACACGCTAAGACAGAGCAGGGGCGGGAAGAACAGCGCCCAAGATAGTGGAAGCGACCGCCATCGCAGCGTGAGTGCGAGCAGTAGGAGACCCGCTACGGGACACCACCATAGAGGCCAAAGCGATGCCGAGCCGGTAGTCCTGTAGAGGAGCAAGCGTACGGCTCCGGGAAGCGTTGCAGTGACCCATTCTCGTACCGGCACTGCACCCGCTAGGCGAGTTGCGCTGAAAAGACTTTCAAACCACTGCCCCATAAGGGCGGGCGAAAGCGCTGCAGTTCCCGCCAGTGTGATACCGAAGCCACAGACGGCGCCTAGCACGATCGAGGGACGCCGGTGGGTCGTTGCCCACACCAGAGCACCGACTCCCAGAAGAACAAACAAATGCGGCTTGATTGCGAGTGGCGCAAGCAGCAGGCCCCCGAGAAAGGGACGTTCTCGATCCGCTGCAAAGAGCGCGGTTGCGATAAACAACATCAGCAAGATGCTAAACTGGCCCAGCATCAGTGACTCCCAAAGAGGATAGAAAAAAGCGGTGCCCAGACCGAGCGAGAGCAGCGAAGGCGAACGGTAAACCGATAGGCGAGAGATCACTATCGCCGTGGCCACGATCATCAGCATGTTCAAGCCGAGCCACATGAGTGCCGCGCCCTCAAAGGGAAGTAGTAGGAGGGGGGCCACCCAGAGCAGTGTCCATGGTGGGCTGCGCATCAAGATGATGGAACCATCGAGGCCGACCCCCTGCTGCACTCGGGATACGGCCAGCGCGTCAAACGGATTCGCGCCCGACAGTGCCAGTCGACCCGCGGTCCAGTATTGCAGGAAATCTGTCGTGCCGGGGCTGCCTATTCGGTAGCCTATGCGCTCGGCAAGCTGAGGGGCGCCGAAAGCGGCCAGTCCGAGCAGGACGAGCACTACAAGGACGAGCAGGAGTGGTCGTAGGCAATTCGCTACTGACGGTGCTAGTGAGAGTTTCAAGATATTCGGGAGGTTAGCAGAAGCCGCACATTTGACAACCGATAATTTTGCTAATAGAAATCAACGCTCAGGAGCATTCCCAGCATTCATGAGCATCCGGCAGTATATCGCCAGTTATTTTTCCGATCCGGCACACGTGCAGCACTCCGCGAATGGACGGCCGCCTGGCGCTGTGTCGTTGGCGTCAGTGACGAAGCGATTCCGCCGCCGTACGACCGCGAAGAAGTCGTATCGCACGATGAAGTCGGACTTGGTGCAGTGGCTCTCGAGCGAGAACTACGATAGCTCCGGCTATTTCAAAGCGCTCGATAACGTCTCGTTCGACATCGCCCCCGGTAGCTCAATCGGCATCATCGGGAGGAACGGATCAGGCAAGTCCACGTTGTTGAAGCTGATAGCCGGCATTTACCTCCCCGATGACGGGGAGGTCGGAGTGCACGGGCGTGTTTCGGCGTTGATTGAGCTTGGGGCGGGGTTCCATCCGGATTTTACCGGTCGAGAGAATGTGTTTCTCGGCGGTATCATGTACGGGCTGTCGAAACGAGACATCTCCGACCGCTTCGATGCCATCGTCCGCTACGCAGAGCTTGCCGAGGTAATTGACGATCCTGTTCGCACGTATTCTTCAGGCATGTATATGCGCCTGGGATTCAGTCTCGCTATTCATACCGATCCCGATATCCTGCTGGTCGACGAAGTGCTCGCCGTCGGCGACGCTCCGTTTATCAACCGCTGCCAAGACACGATCAGCGAGTTCAAGCGACAGGGGAAGACAATCATTTTCGTGACTCATGACCTGTCGTCGGTCGCTCGCTGGTGCGACGAGGCGCTGTGGCTTGACCGTGGGGTCCTTCGGGACCGTGGGGAGCCGCGTGAGGTCATCGACCGCTACCTTGCGCACGTGGAAGAAGGCGAGGAAGCGGAACTCGTACGGCAGAATGAGGCACTCGAAGCAGCGGGCGAGGTTTCCGAAGTGCCCAGCGGCGATGCCCGGGGTCGGAAGCACAAGCGCTGGGGCGGTAAGGAAGTGGAGCTGCTCAGTGTGACGATGCTCGACCAGTCCGACCATCCCAAGTGGCTGTTTCATAGTGAAGAGGTGGTGACGATTGAAGTGCGCTATCGACTCAACGCGCCGGTAGACGATCTTAGCTTCGGTATCGGCATTCTGCGGGCCGACGGCACGGAACTGCACGGCACGAACACGGATATCGACGATGAACGAGTGCCGCTTCCTGAGGCATCCGCGCCGGAGGACTTTCCGCTCGAAGGAACCTACCGCTATTGCATTAAGCGACTTGGGTTGCTCGAGGACTCCTACTTCCTCGACATCGCGGCCCATCGAAGCGACGGCTATCCCTACGATTACCACCACCGTCTCTACAAGTTCTCGGTTCGCAGCCTGAAGCGCTTCAGCGGCATGTATGTGCCGGATCACACTTGGACATTCGAACCTTCGTACGAGGTGCGGTCAGCACCGAAAGCGGATCAGGCATCGGCCACCGACGCTGCCCGTTTGGCTCAAGGCGGAAGCAGGCATTCATGAAACGAATTACGGCAGAACTCTGGCGTTATCGTGCGCTACTGTGGGCTTTGGTCGAGCGTCACCTTCATGCGCGCTACCGCGGCTCCCTCTTGGGGTTCGTGTGGTCCTTTTTGAACCCGCTCTGTTTGATCGCCGTCTACTCCCTGGTCTTCCAGTATTACATTCGCTTCGAGAGCGTGCAGCACTACACACTTTTTCTGTTCGCGGGTCTCCTGCCCTGGATTTGGTTTTCGAGCGGTTTACTGGAGGCGACAGCCTCGATCAGCAGTGGTGGTAGTTTGATTACCAAAGCCCTGTTTCCTCCCCACATCCTGCCGCTTGTCGCCGTGCTGACGAATCTGATGAACTTCTTGTTTGCCGTGCCGCTGCTCGTTCTGTTCATGCTGATCAGTGGCGTGTTGCCGGGAGCGAGTCTGTTGATGCTGCCGGTCGTGATCGCGCTCGAACTTCTGTTTCTTGCGGGCCTCAGCCTCGCTTTGGCCGCGCTCAATGTTCATTTCCGCGATATCCAGCATATTCTGGGCAATTTGCTGACGCTGTGGTTCTTTCTCTGCCCAATCTTGTATCCGGTCGAGACCGTCCCCGAAGCATTCCGTTTTACGCTGATTTTCAATCCCGTGGCCCTGTTCACGGAAATGTACCAGTTGCTGTTTCTCGAAAACGCCGTGCCGCCGCTCGAGATGTTCGTGGTGGCCGCAGGCATGGCATTCGTTACGCTCTTGATCGGCGGTAAGGTATTCAACTACTACCGCGATGAATTTGCCGAGCTGATCTAATGCGTATTCATCAGTTCGTCCACACACTGAACTACGGCGATGCCATCTCAGGCGAAGCGGTGGCGATTCGCAGGCTACTGAACCGCTCGGGTATCGGTAGTGAGATTTACTGCGTCAACGCGCACGAAAAGCTGGAAGACATCGGGCGGCCCTGGACACGGTTCGATGCTGACCGGCAGGAGGCGGAGCAGGCGGGGGAACCGGTGGCCGTGTTGCTCCACTATTCCATCGGGTCCCCCCTCAATACCTTGCTTCGCTCTTCAGCCGGTATTCTGCGCGGTCTCATCTACCATAACCTGACGCCCGTCGAGTGGTTTGCCCCCTACAATTCGGTCGTGACAGCAAACCTGGTAGAGGGGCGGGCAGAGTTGCCGCAATTGCTTCAAACGATGGATCTGGTGCTCGCTGATTCGGAATACAACGAGCGGGAGTTGAAAGAGTTTGGTTGCGCCGACACCCAGGTACTACCCCTCTGTCTGGATCAGGAGAAATGGCAAATCGGACCGAACGTGGGGATTGCCTCGATGTTACGAGCGCACGGCGGCACCAACGTGCTCCATGTCGGTCGACTAGCGCCGAACAAGTGTCTCGAAGATATCATCAAGACGTTCTACTTCTATCACCACAAGATCGATCGAACGAGCCGCCTATGGCTGATCGGTGGCGATATCGACACCGAGATTTATTCTTTCGAGCTCCGTCGTCTCGTTTCCGAGCTCCGGTTGAAAGAAGCCGTCTATTTCGTCGGCAGTGTTTCTGATTGCGAGTTGCGCGCCTTCTACGAGGCGGCCGATCTCTACCTCTGCATGAGCGAGCACGAAGGCTTTTGCGTCCCGCTCCTCGAAGCAATGCATTTTCGGGTGCCGATCATCGCCTACGACGCCTGTGCGGTGAGCGAAACGTTAGGCGATGCCGGTTTGCTGGTGCGGCAGAAGGAGCACGCGCAAATCGCTGAGTTGATGGCGATGGTGCGGGAGGATGCTCAGCTGCGCGAGAGCTTGTTGAGCCGTGCAGGCCTCCGACTCGAGCGTTTCAGCGAAGCTGTTTTCGCCGAGAACCTGCGCATCCGGGTCACGGAACCCTTTGCGGCGCTCGCCAAGCAGACCCATACGATTCGCAACGCCGGAGAAGTGCGCAAGGCCGGAGGGGCCTGAGATGCTTCGCGTGCTGCTCGATCTTCGTCCCACCGAGCCGGGCTTCAAGGCCCACGCCGGACGGGGCACCGGACGGTACACCTCGGAACTTTCTGCGCGACTGTTGCGGCTGGCGGAAGGCGATCCGTCGATCGAGATCATCGGCCTCAAAAGCAGCATGGTGGAGCGGCCGGCTTGGGAAGAGCGAGTCGTCAATCTACTGCCTGCCGGTAAGCGGACGTTCGAATCCCAAGTGCTCTACCCCAATCGAGTTGCGGCGGTAGGAGCGGATATCGTCCATTTCTTCTCGCATGGAGATGCGCCGGCGCGGGCCGTCGTGCCGCAGATCGTGACGGTGTTGGACTTGATACCGCTACGTTTTCCGGACCTCTACCGCGCGGACAAGCCCAATCTGCGATTCCAGTTTGCGCGGTGGATGGAACATCAGGCAATACGATGCTCGACCGGAGTGCTTGCCATCAGTGAAGCCACCAAGCGGGATTGCGTCGAACTGCTGGGATTGCGGGCTGAAGATATCGTGGTGACCCCGCTTGCAGTCAGCGACCAGCTTTTGCGCAGCGCAGCGTATGAAGCATCTCGGCGAGACCTCATCGCGCTCCAGCGAGGAAGGCTGGGCTTACCGCAGGACCGTCCCCTATTGCTCTATATCGGGGGCATAGATCCCCGGAAGAATGTCTTGTTTCTGCTGGACGTGTTTGCTGATGTCCTGGCTCAGTGGCGCCCGGATACCCCCCGCCCTCTACTGTTACTTGGAGGGGCATACGAGCAGGATGATCAGTATCCGAAACTGGTAGCGCGGCAGCGTGCGCTCGGATTGCAAGAGCATGTCCGCCTGCTGGGGTATGTCCCGGATGATTCGCTTGCTGCGCTGTACCAGAGCGCCGACCTTTTTCTCTTTCCTAGCCTGTACGAGGGCTTCGGTCTGCCGGTGCTCGAAGCGCTTGCTTGCGGCACCCCGGTGGTTGCCGGGGACAACTCTTCGCTACCCGAAGTGGTCGGGGGCGCCGGAATGCTGCTGGCAGATAATGACCAGAGGCTGTGGGTGACTACCGTGCTCGAGCTACTCAGCGCACCGGAGGAGCTGACCCGGCTCTCCGACGTAGGGATTCGACGTGCCCGGCTCTTCTCCTGGGAGCGGACCAGTGAAGCGACACTTGCGGCGTATCACCATTTTGCCGCTACGGCCTCTTCCGCTGGAGGGAAGGTGCGCGCCGAGGCAGCGGGTGAGGTGCCGCAGCACGGGCACGGCCCGACAAAACAAGCGAGTCGGGGATAACGGCTGAGATCCAATGGCACTGCTAGCCCCGAAACGAGAACCCATCAGTGATGTGCCGGCGCCGCCGCCCGAGAAAGCCGAAGCGGTTCGCGTTGCCCGATCGGAAGTCTGGTTCCTCGGGCTTGTGCTGCTGATAGGGCTTCTCCCTCGACTGTATTTGCTTACGGCTAGTCATTTCGGCATCGAATCCGACGAGGCGATTGTCGGCTTGATGGCGAAGCACATCGTCGAGGGGCGTGCGTGGCCTGTCTTCTATTATGGACAGGCATATATGGGTAGCTTGGAGGCGTTCTTTGTCGCCGGAGCGTTTGCCGTACTTGGACAGTCGAACGCTGCCCTGAAGCTGGTGCCCCTTCTGTTTTCGCTGCTTCACATCGGCCTGGTCTACGGCCTGGCGAAGCGTTTCACAGATGTGCTGGGGGCGCGAGTCGCGGCGCTGACGGCAGCGCTGGCGCCCAGCGCGTTGATTCTGTGGGGCACGAAGACTCGTGGAGGATTCATCGAACTGGTCGTGGTGGGCACTTGGGCGCTGCTGCTCAGCGCCGACTTGCTCTCTGCTGAAAAGCGCCCCCGTCGGTCAATATTCATCCTGGGCCTGCTGCTCGGCATCGGTTGGTGGATGAATAACCAGATAGCATTTTACCTTCTGCCGATCGGTTTGGTGGTGCCGTCGATGCTTGTGGTGCACTACGGATTTCGGGAGACGCTCCGTTTGAGCGGGCTGGGTCTGGCTTCGTTTCTCTTGGGCAGTTTGCCGTTTTGGTACGCAAATATCTTTGGTGACCCGCAGTGGGCTACGTTCGAAGTCCTCTTCGGGCAGCCTTCGGGGGGCAGTACTTGGGAGCACCTCAGCGGGTTCTTTCTGAAAGCCATGCCGATCATTCTTGGTGCTCGGCGCTTCTGGTCGGAGGTCGATGTCTTTCCCGGCGCAAGCCTGGTGGCTGCCGTCTGCTACGGGGTTGTCGTGTTGGTAGCGCTGGGGTTCCGCCGTGCCCAGACGTTACGCCGGAACACGAGAGCCGCCGGCCTTCTGCTCGTGTTATTTTTCATCAGCACCGCGCTTATCTTTTCATTCAGTAGTTTTGGCTGGCTTTCGCTCGCGCCCCGGTACTTGCTCCCGCTCTACTCCGTTGTGCCGATTGCGGTTGGCGTGGCCGTTGCGAAACTGTGGCGGAGGTTTGGGAGTGCGGCCGGCGGGCTGCTCCTGTGCGCCGTGCTTGGGCTCAACTTGGCGTCGAACTACTGGGGTGGCCTTGCGCTTGCCGGACAGCCCGCGCTCTACCGCGGTGAGCGAGTTGCGCATGATCATACCGAGCTCTACCGCTGGCTGGCTCAGGAAGGATACACCCACTTTCACACGAATTATTGGATTGGCTATCGTGCCGCGTTCGAGACTGACGAGGCAGTTACGTTCACCCGGTTCGGACGCCCTCGCTCGTTGCGGATCGCCGAGTATGAAGCTTTGGGCGTCGGCCAGCCGGAAGTGGTCGTCGCTGTGCCCCGGGAAGCGGAAACCTACATGCGACAGTTGGAGCAGTTTGGCATGGGTTTTCGGACCACTCAGCTAGGGAAATACGTCGCTATCGACCGTATCGCGCGGCACTTTCCCGTTGGAGTGCCGTTGGCCAACGACCGTTTCCAACTGCGCTCGGAACTTCGCCCCGACTGGGTGCCGAATATGACCGACGGCTCTTTGGAAACGCGATGGGGCTCCGGTACTCAACAGCAGGCGGGGATGACGCTCAGCGTGGAGTTTCCGCTGCCGACGGTGGTCTCCGGCATCCAGCTGGATTTGGGACAATTCGTGCATGATGCACCGCGGCGGCTCCGTATTGAGGCGGTGCTCGCCGGGGGGGAGAGTAAGCAGCTCGCGGATACCTTGGGAACGAAGCTGTATTTCGATCTTCATGACCAGGAGTTCGGAGAGGTCCCCGAACAGTGGCTCTTTACCTTCAGCCCAATCGAAGTCAAAGCCCTCAGACTTGTGCAGCTAGAGAACGCTGCGGTATTTGACTGGTCGATTGCCGAACTAACCATCCTTACTCCGTGACACTATGGGCTTTAACTGTGGAATCGTCGGACTGCCGAACGTCGGTAAGTCCACCATCTTCAACGCACTGACTGCCGCCGGAGCGGAAGCGGCCAACTACCCCTTCTGCACCATCGAGCCCAATACCGGGATCGTCGCCGTGCCGGATACTCGGCTCGACGTGCTCGCGTCGATCGCCGGGTCGGCAAAAATAATTCCTACGACGGTCGAGTTCGTGGACATCGCGGGGCTAGTCCGTGGCGCCCATAAGGGGGAGGGCCTGGGCAATCAGTTTCTCGGTCATATCAGAGCGGTCGATGCGATCGTGCACGTAGTGCGTTGTTTCGAGGACGAAAATATC
>JAGRAW010000128.1 GCA_020434415.1 Bdellovibrionales bacterium | reverse complement strand
GGTGTGCCGTCGGAGCTGTTAGTATCAAGAGAGTAAACTTGCCTCTGCAAGAAGGAGGTTTCGACAGCGGGTCGATTTCGTACTCGTCCGGCGTGATAAAATCACGACAGCCAATCAACTGCGCCTCCTCAAGCCCAGCAGCTCTGAACATTCGCCTCTCGACTTCAGCTGAAATAACAACGAAGCGCGAATGCGCGTAAGTTGCACGTGCCCCGCCGACACCGTGAGCGATCGCCACAGAAGGAACGGCCAGAGAGCCCGCGGCTACTGCAGGGAGCTGCGACTCCGCGTCGGGCAGCGTGCTAACAAAAACAACGGACGGCGCAAGCTTGCGAAGCAACCGCTTCCATCGCTCCAATTCGCTCACCAGCATCGGCCAACGAGAGCGGCAGTAAAAGTAGAAGTGTTCGGGCAAGTACAGCAGAGGCTTATGCCAAGGGCATTCCAGTCTATCGCGCAGAAGATGGTAGCCTTCGACAAAGCTAGAGGCCGCCTCTTCGCTGCTATCCGAGGCCGGCTCAAATACGTAGGTCGGCACCTCGAGAAGCGAAGCAATTGCCGTTGCCTGATAAGAGTCGGCATAGAGAAGCACAACGGCAAAACTCTCACCATAGGCAGCACGCATCTGCGCAATCTGTGTCTGAAATCGGTACGCTTCTCCAGGGTTCATTACGAAGACTCGTTTACCTGCAATCGCGTCCAGTCGCTCATCTGATGCCGTCGCCGCGCAATCTGCTACTGCCGGCTGATGCGGAGCGCCGGAGACACCCAGCATCGGATTCGCGATGGAGCTCATCCGCCGCATCCAGTATCGAGCGAGCGTGTCGTTGGGATAGTAGTAGAGCGCCGGCACCGGACGAGGAGCAGCGTAAAATTGCAGCTCCTTGACTCGTCTTACCTCGAACTCAGCAGCCAACTCGTCTGCGATGCAAACTGCACGCCAAAACCAGTGCATAGCTTCAACGTCGAATGACGGCCAGCAGACATCGTCCGAGGCGAAGAGCTCAATCTGATGGCGATACCACTGTTGCTCGTACTCGCGTCCGTTCTCCTTGGCTTCAAGAACGGTCGTTTGCGAAATCCAATCTGTTAGGAGCCCATATTCGAGTCCAAATGTTTTGGCCAGCAGCACTGCGCCGGAATCTAGCGCCAGAAGGCAATATCCTTCAGCGATTTTCGCCTGCAAGAATGGCCTTGCGGAAGCAGGGTCGATGTCGGATCCGAAAAAGGCAAAAACTCTTTTTCTACTGCGCATATTCGGGTTCATTTCTGCGCCGGTTAGAATCGCAAAAACCTGCAGGGGCAGGAGCGATATCCGCACTGGACGTGGCAAATCGACGGTTTCGACCGCGAGCGCGCTCGTATCCTGAGGGCTTGGAAAATGCCCAAGGAAGTTCTATAAAAAGAGCCGCGTTTATGTCAAGTTAGGGTGATAAGGTTGCCACATCGGCGTGAATTCTTTGCCCCAGTTCAGCGCAATACCAGAAGCTTTTTAGTGCAATGCCTTCGACGATTGCTTATGTCGCAGTAGTTGGCGACCTCTTTCACTTTGGTCATCTACGAATACTCAGGCATGCTGCGGCAGTCGCTGACCTGGTCATATGTGGAGTACTGACTGACGAGGCAGTTGAGCTGTACCGTTCTACGCCCGTGGCGAATCTGGAAGAGCGTCTCCAAGTAATCGAGAGTATCCGCTTTGTCGATCGAGTTCTTGTTCAAGCCGACCTCGACCCGACCTCGAACTTGAAGTCGGTCCATCTTCAGTATCCGCAATCTGAGCTCGTTCTGGTCCACGGGTCAGATTGGCTAGAAGCGCCCGGCGCAACGTATGTTGAAGGCGTCGGGGGACGAGTAATCAAGCTGCCATATTACTCTCGCCTGTCTCGCTTCAAGGTTCTTCGCCATGTCGCCGATTCCAGCGATGCGCAGAAGGATGTTATCGAGTTCGACTCGGGCACAGCAGAATTCGGTTCGAAAGCTCTCCGGGGAAACCAGCTCATCATATCGACGCTCACGCAGACACTTGCAGCAGTAGTCAGCCGGTTGTGGCAGGTGAGAACACCGAAGTCTTTCGCCTTCTCCGCAGCAGATTGGGAAGCCAATCGGGAACAGATAATCGAGAGTGTCATTCGGGAGTTTCCCGGTGAAGCAATCTGGCTTAGGAGTTCGAACCTAGAGGAGACTATTGGGGAGCGTTTAGAATCGAACGAGAGTCATCCGGCTCAGAAGGTGGAGGGAAGATGGCCGGAGCATTTTGCTGCGACGATCGATTGCTTCTTCAAACATCACGTAAGCGACAACAAATCTCGTCGTGAAGTCTTAGTGCAGGAGCATTTGGAGTCTCTGTTGTACGCCGCTGAGCTGATCGCTTCCGCGCCGGCACTTTATCCCTACTCGCTCATAGTGCAGAGCTGCGAACAAGTGTCGAACGTCTCTCGATTCTTAGTTCGATTTCCAGCAGATGAGCTTTGCCTTCCGATCGGCCTTCAATCAGCTGCCAAGTTCGTTCGTGATTTGCGAAATATCTACCCTTCAATTTCACTGGAAGCTCAGTTCGGGCTAACCCCAGAGGGCGATGTAAGCCTTTTCTCACTCATGCCGCTTCAAAAGCGATTCGTTCACGCGTGGGGTGGGAGGACCTCGATACAGTCGCTTGAATGCCACACGTTACGCTATCTGCGGTATTCGCACCGCCTTGGCAACGCGGTACACCGGGCCTTATATTGTGAGATTAGAGCCGGCCACCACGTGGTCTATTTTGATGCGCGGGATGTTGCGCGTTGGGAGAAAGAGGGGCGCTCTCTTCTTGACCAGGCGACCCGAGAGACGCTGATCGGTGAGAACCTCCGTCAGATTGACAAGTACGACGCCTTTGTTCGTTCGCACGTCGACGACGACTTTTCTAGTCTCTCCAACGAGATCCTGGCTGCTCGTTACGAAGATCTGCTTTCGTTGATCATGGAAAATGGAAGCTTCTTCCCGTACTCCCGACCCGAATTGATAACGCCGATTTGGGATCGGATTTACCACATTGTGAAAGACGAAGAGTTTCCGGATCGGATTTGCCAACTATTGACGACACCGACAAGCAGGGACATTTTCGTTCGTGAAAGGGAGGATCGTCTGAGCTGCTATTCTGACCTGAGCGCGCAGACGCTTCAACGACATGCGTTTGCACATTCGTGGCGCTTCATCAACACTTACGACGAGTCCTCTGTCATCGCTTTCCTACGAAGCGAAATTTCGGAAAGTTCCGAGCAAGCTTTGCGACGGCAATTGCGTGATGCCGAAGTAGAGCGTGAGGTCAGGGCTAGCCGGCAAGAAGAGGTTCTGACTCGAATCGGAAGTTCGGAACTCCGAGACCTGTCAAAGTTTCTTCAAGACGCTGCCGTCATACGGCTTGAAAACAAGCGAGTGTGGTCCGGGTATGAATACCAGTTCCTGAACCTTTTTAAGGAAATCTCCAAACGCGTGGGGCTCGCTATTGACCTTTATCTACAAGCATATCGCATCGAAGACACCCTTGCCTTTCTGCGAGAGGGACTTCGGCTTCCGTCCGAGGATCTCGACAAGCGAGGCAAGTACTGGAATTTTGAGATCGCCGACGATCAGGCGAAGGTTTCCTATATCCCACGGTACGGAGGAGACCTGAGCGGCGCACGAGTTGAAAAAGGTCGGCTACGAGGACAGCCAGGAAACTTAGGGCGCGCGATAGGAAGGGTACGAGTGGTAGTCGATGATAGTATCGAGTCTCTTTTGCACCTCAAAAGCACCATGGGCGCGAACGAAATCTACGTTACCACCATGACGCATCCTGCGATGGTGTCGCTGCTCGCGAGTGCCGCGGGAATAATCACCGACGAAGGAGGTGTAACGTCTCATGCTGCGGTGATCGCTCGCGAGCTGAATATTCCCTGTTTGGTGGGAACGCGGAATGCGACAAGGCTCTTTGTGGACGGCGACATTGTGGAACTGGACGTAAATGCTCGGCATGTTCGAAAGTTAAGCGCCAGCGAGGCTTATGAATTCAAGCTTAGGCCGGCATCGAGTCAGCGCATACTCGGCGAGGGACTCTTCAGAATTGCTGCGCCAAAGTATCGCGAACGCGAGCTTCCTTACATCTACTCCTTTTCAGAGCTTGGTGACGATCACGACGTGGTGGGTAACAAAGCACGGAATTTAGCTTGCCTTGGGATGGGATATTCGGTGCCCAAGGGAATAGTGGTTAGCCGTCGACTGCATGACGAAATTCTGCAGAGCTACTTTCATGACCGCCCGGAGATACCGATCCGAGAAAGCGGGATCACCAAAACGCAGCACGATAGACTCGACGGGCTCCGTGCTTCGATAGTGGATTTCAAGCTTCCAGAGGAGTTTTGCTCGGCCATCGAACTGAAGATCGGCGAGTTGGCTACACCCCGGTTTGCCGTTCGAAGCGCCGCCTCGTGCGAAGATTCGAAGCGATTGAGCTTCGCCGGACAGTTTGAGACATATCTTTCAGTAGAAAGACGCAACATCGCTGCTTCAGTATTAAAATGCATTGCCTCTGCGTACGAAACGCATGTTTTGAACTATATTCTTAGCGCGAAGTTCGAGCTTGATGGTTTCTTTATGTCGGTCATTATCCAGGAATTCCTCCCAAGCGAGAAAGCAGGGGTATTCTTTTCGGTTAATCCGAATCAGACGGGCGATGAGGGTGTTTGGATAGAGGCGAACTTCGGGGTTGGAGAATCGGTTGTGGGCGGGGCGGCTGAACCGGACCGTTACCTCGTCGGTGACCGCCATAGCCGCGCGTATATCTCGAAGAGCAAAAAGGCGTTCGACTACACTGCGGCCGGAATGCGCAGCTCTCAAATCCGCGATGGGCGAGTATTGAACGATGAAGAGTTGCAACAATTGCGAAGTCTCGCCGTGAAATTACGAACTCACTTCGGTACGGAGGTCGAATGTGAATGGGCGTATCTGGGAGCCACGCTGTATGTCCTCCAAGTTAGGCCGATGACATCATCATCCTGTACGCCATGAGAGTAGCAATTCTTGCTGCCGGACGCGGGTCCCGCATGGAAGGGTATACCGAGAACTTGCCGAAGGGTATGCTTCCTCTTCGTGGTCACCCGCTTCTCGCCTACCAACTTTCGGCACTGCGCCGAGCAGGGGTGGATGACATTTATATCGCAACGGGTTTTCGTCCTGAAGCGTTTCAGTTTGATCGCGTTCGTTATTTTCATAATCCGAACTGGGCCGATACCAACATGGTCGCCACTCTATTTTGC
Organism: Bdellovibrionales bacterium; assembly: GCA_020434415.1. Lineage (GTDB taxonomy): Bacteria > Bdellovibrionota_C > UBA2361 > SZUA-149 > SZUA-149 > JAGRAW01. The sequence continues at coordinate 4,606 of JAGRAW010000128.1, read as the reverse complement.
GAGCCGGCATTGTTTCGAGGTGATGACGACCTACTTGTTAGCTATGCAGACATCTTGTTCGAACCTTCAATCATCGCTGCGCTGCCTCAATCCGGCTACTCTCTTGCTAAGGTAATTGACACAGATTATCGCGCCTACTGGTCCGCTAGGAACGGAGACTACCGTCAGGACTCGGAGTCCTGCACCCTGAATCCGGACAATACGATTGCTGAAATTGGAGAGGACGGGGTTGTTGATGACGTGCGCCTCCACGGGCGTGATGTCGGGTTGACCTATATCTCCAAGTCTATGGCGCCTCGGGTATTGGACTTCTATCTCGCGCATAAGGAGTTGTACTGGGAGCAGCCTTCGGTACACGGACGCAGCGTAAAGCGCTGGAATATGACCGATCTGGTTCAAGCTTGGATAGAGCATGGTTGGTCGGTATCGGCTGCCTGCATTCGACGAGGATGGCTCGAACTCGACACCGCGAACGACTACGAGAAGGTTCAGGAGTGGTTATCCACCGGGAGGATCGAAGAATTCATCCGGTTCGACAGTTTGGAGCAATGCGAGTAGCCATTACGCAAAGACACCTCACATCCGAGGTTGGAGCGGACCGTGATGCTCTTGAGCACGACTACCTGCTCTATTATCCGCGATTTGGCATGACCATGGTCCCAATTTCGAATGTGTGTGAGGACCTTGAAGCATTTTTCGGCAACTTTTCTATCGAGGGGATTTTTTTAAGTGGTGGTAACGCGGTTCACCCTTCCGAATGGGGAGAGTCAGAGGTATTGCGAGATAATGCGTTTTCCGCTCAGAGAAGCTCCCTCCACAAGAGATTAATTGAGCTGGCGATTAAATTGCGCATTCCGACGATCGGGATTTGCACGGGGCTTCACGCGATCAACGTTCACTTCGGAGGTACACTCACGCAGGACATGTCGCTTCTTCCAGCTTCCCCGGTTTCTCATGTCGGTGCGACTCATCGCGTTAGTATTACAGCTTCCGAGTTGGCTGAGAATCTTGGCAGAGGGGCGATCGTCGTGAACTCCTTCCACCATCAAGGAATTCGCCCCCATGAGTTAGCGCCCGTTCTCCGGTCGTGGGCAACGTGCCTCGAGGACGGCTCCGTAGAGGGCGTATATCATCCCGATCTGCCGATCGCCGCTATGGTGTGGCACCCGGAACGTCCAGGTTGCGACGAAGATTGCAGCGAGTTGCTTGTCCGAGCTTTTCTGAAACGTACGCTCTTCTGGAAGCAAGATTAGATGCTTATTGACACGTAGCTTTAGGTGAAAGACGTAATGCCCGTTCCGACCGTCTCGACAATCGAACTTTTTCCGCTCCTCGGTGACGAAACGGTCTTGCTCCCGGACTATTCATACGCCTACGGGAATCTCCCCCCCCATGAATTGGAGCTGCTCTGTCGGATTGCTTTGTATAGGCAGCCAAAGAGAATTTTCGAATTCGGCACCTACTTGGGTGAAACCACTCGACACCTTGCTCACTACTCTGAAGCTACGGTCTACACCATCGATCTTTACCCGCCGGGTCATCCACAGTACCGGCACCAAGAAGTTGTGGACGCTCAGTCCGACGTCGTCCCGTCAAGTCCTGGCGCGCGATTCTTAGATACTGCAGAAGCAAGACAAATCACGCAGATTTGGGGTGATTCCAGATGCTTCGATTTTTCGGAATTCGCCTCCTCAATCGATTTCGCTCTTATCGACGCGAATCATAACTACGATTATGTGCTGTCAGATAGTCGGAACGTATTGAGCATGATTGCTCCGGGCGGCATCGTGTTTTGGCACGACTACGCATCCTATGCCCCCGGTGTCATGAAAGCCGTGAACGAAGTTTCTGAAGAAGTCTCGATATTCCATTTGGCAGAAACCTTTTTGGCGGTTCACTTAGACGATCGCTAATCTTTTAAGTATGTTCAGTGAGGTGTAATAGGCATCGTGTGTGGCATTGCCGGAATCAGATCGAAAGATGTGCCGACGCACACGGAAGTTGAGGCGATGGTGCACGCGATGCGTGAACGTGGACCTGACTCCGGCGCCTTTTACTCGACTCCCGGCTACTCTGCAGGGATGCGTCGCCTTGCAATCAACGATTTGGTCACCGGCGATCAGCCCTTGCTGAACGAGGATGAGACGGTAGTTCTTTTTTATAATGGCGAAATTTACAACGCGCCAGAACTCCGAAAAGAACTTCAGTCGCGCGGACATACTTTCCGAACTTTGTCAGACGGCGAAGTCATCTGCCACCTCTATGAGGAATCCGGCGAATCCATGCTAGAGCAGCTCGATGGGATGTTCGCTCTTGCCTTATGGAGCGCTTCGGAACGCAAACTGCTGCTGGGGAGAGACATCCCGGGTGAAAAGCCGCTTTACTACGCACAGTTATCGCAAGGCGGTTTGGCCTTTGCCTCGACGATTCCGGCTTTGCTAAAGTGCTCGGCGTTGAATACGGCTCTCGACTACGAAGCCTTGTGGGATTTCCCCAGCTTCCTCTGGATTCCGGAGCCACGGACCGTCTACCGAAACGTCTTATCTCTGCCGAAATCTCACTACCTCGTGCACGATTCTCGGGGAATTCGATTGCGCCGATACCGAAATCTCTTCAATACACAACGCTTGAACGACAGCTCGGCGGATGGGATTGCGGCGGAAACTCGAAGGGTCGTTAGCGATGCTGTTGTCTCCCGCCTGATGTCCGATGTGCCGCTAGGTGCGTTTTTGAGTGGCGGCTTAGACAGTTCCATAGTCGCTTCAATTGCGGCACGCCACGTCCCTACCTTGAGAACCTATACGGTAGCATTTGAAGATGTGCACGACCCTTATCACGGGCGTGCCGATGAATCCGAGTACGCGGCAGAGACCGCAAGCATACTCGGAACTGTGCATCGCACCGTCCGTGTGACTGCTGGAGACTTTCTCGAACAACTTGATAGTTTCTGTATAGCGGCCGGGCAGCCTTTTGCTGTCTCCTCAGGACTTGGCATCAAGTCTATCGCGCGAGCGGCAAACGATGACGGACTTAAAGTCCTTCTCACCGGTGATGGGGCAGATGAGAATTTCGGCGGATATTCATGGTACCCCTATCTAGACCTAGGGAAGCCTCCGGCGCGCTGTCCGCAGGAGTTCATTACGTCGTATCAGAACTTTGGTATGCCGCTTGAAGAGCGCCTTCGTGTTATCGCAGAGTATCCTGCAGCGGGCCGAGCTTGGGCGTGGCACTACTATGGGTCAGAGCAGGAGAAGAAAGAACTATTCTCTCGTGATATAGCTGAGATGGCGAAGACTTCTCTGCGATGGTTTTCGGCGTACAACGACTCCAGTGCATGGTCACCCCGCGACTACATCCGACACGATCGGGAGTTCTACTTTCCTAACGAGATGCTCCAGAAGTGTGACCGAATGCTCATGGCCCACTCCATAGAAGGACGCGTCCCCTTCGCCGCCCCTTCGGTGCTTTCCCATAGTGACAAATTGCAGCTATCTGACATGATCGAAGGGGATGTTCTCAAGGTGACGTTGCGGCGGGCCTTTGGTGACCTTCTGCCGGAGAGTGTGATAAAACGGCCGAAGCATGGTTTCAACGTTCCTATCGATCATTGGCTCCGCGGAGAATGGTCGCACCTTGTTGACGAGGCATTCGCACCCTCATCCAAGCTGGCCGCTTCCGGCTTGATTCAAGCCGGAAGCGGCGCTTACGCAAAGCGACTTCTGTCGAATCCGGGGAGATTGTCAGGACACACCATTTTTTCGTTTATCGTACTCAATCGTTGGCTGGAGCTAAAGCAATGAGCTTGTTGATTGCAGAAATCGGGCAGAATCACAACGGCGACCTGTCTTTGGCCATTGAGCTAATTCATGCAGCCGCTGAGCACGGAGCGGATGTAGCCAAGTTTCAGATATACGACGCGAAAGCGCTCTTCCCTCGCGAGGGTAACGAATGGTTCGACTACAATTGCCGGACGGAACTTTCGCGAGATGCCATTGGCCAACTGTCCGAAGAATGCAAGAAGTGCGGGATCGAATTCATGGCGTCGGTTTTTGATGTTGAACGAGTAGGTTGGTGCGAAGAGATTGAGATGAAGCGGTACAAGGTCGCCTCTCGCTCAGTCCGAGATTCGAGTTTGCTCGATCGGCTATCCATAACGGAGAAGCCCCTAATAATCTCTTTGGGTCATTGGAACGAGCCGGCGCTTCCGATTATTCGGGCCAATCGGGACGTGGCGTATCTCTATTGCATCGCCAGATATCCGACCGAGCTTGCGGACATTGATTTTTCGACCGTTGATTTCAAGAAATTTGCAGGCTTTAGTGACCACACCGTCGGCCTCACCGCAGCGATGGTCGCGCTATCGAGAGGCGCATCGATAATCGAGAAGCATTTTACCCTGGACAAGACTATGTACGGACCGGACCATTCGGGTAGCATGACGCCGGACGAACTGGGCATGCTTAACAAGTTTCGCACCGAACTATCGCAATGCCTAAGATAACGGTTTATATCCCTTCGCGTAACTACGGGCACTTTCTTCCTGTCGCTATTGAAAGCGTCATGCGACAGATCCACGACGATTGGGAGTTGCTCCTAATCGATGATG
>JAGRAW010000127.1 GCA_020434415.1 Bdellovibrionales bacterium | reverse complement strand
CCGGACCAGCCGCGCGTGCTGTACGAGGAATTCATCCAGTCCGACGCCGCGATCAGCCCGGGCAACTCGGGCGGTCCGATGGTCGATCTCGACGGCAAAATCGTCGGCATCAACACCGCCATCTACAGCAAATCGGGCGGCGGCTCGATCGGGCTCAGCTTTGCGATCCCCTCGGCCATCGTCGAGCGTGTGATGCGTTCGATCGTCGAATCGGGCAGCGTTGTTCGCGGCTGGCTCGGCGTCACGATGACAGACCTCACCCCCGAAGACCGAGCGATGTTCGGCGACTCGGAGGGCGTGCTCATCTCCGATGTGCTCCCCGGAAGCCCCGCCGCCGAGGCCGGGCTCGAAGACGGCGACATCATCTACTCGTTCGACGGTCGGGAAATCGACAGCGTCAATCGGCTGCGCAACTCAATTGCGATCTCGGGCATCGATCACCCAGCGGATCTCTCGTACATCCGCGAGGGCAAGGCCTATACGACGAAGGTGAAGCTCACCGAGCTCGAAACCTACAAGCGCGAGATGCTCGGCGTGGTCGAGCTGCCGCAGACGGGCATGTCCGTCATCGAGCTGCGCCCGGATGTGAACAACTTCCTCGAGATCGATCCATCGATGAAGGGCGTCGTGATCTACGAGGTGCATCCCGATTCGCCCGCGCGGCGAGCAGGGCTGATGGCGCAGGACCGACTGCTCCGAGTCGGCGGGCGCGAGATCGAGCACACCGAGCAACTCGCGTCACTCTTCGCCAAGGGCGACGACCGCTCGGGCTTGACCGTGGAGGTCGCACGCGGCAACCGCCAGGGACGCACCACGCTCTATCCGGAGCGTTGATCGCCGATCAGTGATGAATGGTGCCAGAGGTGGCCTCACCCACAACGCCCGGCGCGGTTGTGCCGTGCTCGATGCGGCCGGTCCAGAGCGTGCGGATCACGGCCTTGATATCGGCGAGCACCATGAGCAGGCAGGGCAGCACGACGAGAATGATCAGCGTCGCCGAGATGAGCCCGAAGCTGATGGTGATCGCCATCGGGATCAGGAACTTGGCCTGGAAGCTCGTCTCGAGCATGAGCGGCATAAGCCCGAGCACCGTGGTGATCGTGGTGAGCAGAATAGGCCGCACGCGCGCCTTGCCGGCCGCGAGGCACGCATCGGGCACGCCCATGCCCATCGCCCGGCGTTCGTTGAAGAACTCCATGAAGATGAGCGAGTCGTTCACGACCACGCCCGCGAGTGCGACGAAGCCGATGAGCGACAGGAACGTCATGCTGTAGCCCATCAAGAAGTGACCCCAGATCATCCCGATCGTCGCAAACGGGATCGCAGACATCACGACGAGCGGCTGCGTATAGCTCGAGAAAAGCCACGCGAGCGTGACGTAGATCAGACCAGCCGCGACGAGCATGCCGATCGGCAGCGTCTGGAATGATTCGATCACTTCTTTCTGCCTGCCACGCTCCAGCACATCGACGCCGGGTGTCGCGTGGGCGATGGCCTGCAGTTCGGGACGGAAGGCCGCGGTGAGCTGCTCGGGGTTCGCGCCCGACTGCCTATCAACGTCTGCGGTGACGGTGACCGCTCGGCGACCATTGAGGCGCCGAACCGTCGCGTAGCCCTCGACCTCTTCGACCTTGACAACTTCGGGCAGCGGGACAGCCTGCCCGCCCGGCGCGATCAGGAACATGCTCTCGATGTTGGCCAGGCTCGAGCGGAACTCCTTTGGCAGTGTGACACGGACATCAATGGTCTCGTCGTCGCCCGCGAAGTTGTAGGGCTCAAGGCCGTAGACCGAGCCGCGGATCTGCAATGCGATGTTGCCCGTTGTGAATCCGAGTTCGCTCGCGCCGTCGCGGAGCGTGAGGCGCAATTCGCGTTGGCCCCTGTCGGAGTCGTCCGTCACATTCGTGACGCCCGGGTACGCCGAGATCGTGGATTTGACCGTTTCGACTGTCTTCGTAATCAGCGGCTCGGACGAACCGACGACTGTGAGTGTGATCGCAGGGCCGTCTGGACCACCAGCAACACCCTCGAGGCGGAAGCTCTTGATGCCGGGCATCTCGCCCAGTTCGTCCATGATGTCCTCGATGAGATCGGGCGAGGCTCGCAGCTTGGGCACGTGCGCCTCGCGCTCCTCGACGGGCATGATCTCAAGGATGATCTGGCCGAGGTGTGTCTGCTCTCCACCGCCGCCGCCGTCGAGTGAGCTGAACTCGCCCGCGACCGCCCAGCAGTGCTCGACCTCGGGCTGTGCGAGACAGATGTCTTCGATGCGCTTCAGATAGGCATCGGTGACATCGGTGGGCGTGCCGATGGGCATGCGGAGTTCGCCGTTGATCGTCTCGGAATCGCTCGTCTCCATGAAGATGAACTCAACGAAACCGCCGGCGATCATGCCGAACGATGCAACCACTGTGCCGAAGGCGAGCGCAACTGAGATGTAGCGGAACTTGACCGCTTTGCGCAGCAGTTGGAGATACATGGGGATGAGCATGTCGTTGAAGAAACGATCGCGAGCGCGGTCGAACCGGGCTTCGATACGCGTCACCCAGTTTCCGCCATTCTTCTTGACACGCTCCGCCCTTGAGAGGCTGTGGCCCATATGCGCGGGGAGGATGAAGAGCGATTCGATCAGCGAAACCGAGAGTGCGCACGTCACGACGATCGGGAGCACTTCGAGGAAGTCGCCGATCTGACCCTGGATGAGCGCGAGCGGGAGGAACGCACAGATCGTCGTCAGCACCGTCGCCACCACGGGCCAGCCGACCTGATCGGCGCCACCGATCGCTGCTTCGTTGGCCGTCTCGCCCTGCTCGTGCCGCGCGGTGATGTTCTCGGCGACGACGATCGCATCGTCGACTAGCAGACCCAGCACGATGATGAGCCCGAACATCGTCAGCAGGTTCAGCGAGATGTCCGCGAAGTACATCACCGCCAGCGTGCCCATCATCGAAACGATCAGGCCGAGGGCCACCCAGAACGACACTCGCCAGTTGAGCAGCAGGACAAGCGTCCCAAAGACGAGCAAGCCGCCCCACAGCGCGTTGCGTGTGAGCAGGTCGAGACGCCCGACGATGAACTTGGCCAGGTCGGTCGTGTAATCGATCGTTGCGCCGGGCGGGATGCCACCTGCTGCGGCGCGATCAACACCCAGCTTGTACGCCATGAGACGCGACGAAACCGGATCGATCACGGGCAGTGGCGGATCGGGCAGACCGTTCTCACGCGCTTTCTTCACATCCTGCTTGTGCTTCCCGTCGCGCTGGCCCTTAGCCATCAGCAGCGCGTCCTGCACCAGGGAGGTACGCATGTGATCTGCGATAGAAAAGCCCACCAACCTTGCTAAGAATAGCAGTCAATGACCGTAGCCAGGTACATATTCGACCCATCAGCAATCGGCAGGTACGTGATGTCCCCGACGTACACCTGATTTGGCTTATCAGCGGTGAACTTCCGGCCGACAAGGTCAGGAAACACTGTTTTGGTTTTATCCGACACAGTGGTGGTGACCTTGCGTTTCTTTGTGTAGCCAAACAGCTTCAACGAGCGCATCACCCGAGCGACCCGCTTGTGATTTACGGGGTCATGATCCACCTGGTCTTTGAGTTCAGCGGTGATCCGCTTGGCCCCATAACAACCATTTTCGGTGGTGAAGACAGCCTTGACTCGAGCCCCGAGGATCGCGTCGGACATGAGGCGTTTCCTGCGTGCTGAGCAGGTACTTTTCCATTTATAGTAGGAAGACCTGTTGAGTTTGAGGACGTCACATATCCGCTTAACCGAGTAGGTCTTGGAGGCGTCATCAACGAACCTTCAAGCGGATCACCAATTCGTCTCTTCCGCGAAATATTTTGCAGCTTTCCGCAGGATATCGCGCTCTTCTCTCAAGCGAGCGTTTTCCCGTTCCAGTTTCCGGATCTGCTCAGCCTCGTTCACAGACGCTGGCGAGGGTGTTTCGTTGGGAGCTGCGGTGCCGTATTTTTTCACCCAGTTCGCCAACGTGGCGCGGTTGACCCCGAGATCGGTGGCGATGGTCTGGATCGAAGCCTCTGGGGAGTTCTCGTACAAGGCGACGGCCTCGCGCTTGAACTCCTCTGTATAGGTCTTGCGTGGCATGGTGGCAGATTACCTTTCCCAGCATCATGCTGGTTTCAAGGTGTCCACCAAACAGGGGGCAGTCCCGGCTTCGACGCCGCATTGCCTTGCCAGTGAGCGGAGGTGTCGAATCCTAGTGTCGATGGTGGCGGGGGTGCGTCCCTGGACTTTGAGAAAGAGCTCAAACTCAAGGAGTTCAGGCTCCCAGCCCTGGGGTATGGGTCTGAGTTGAGGCCGTTTTGAGACAAGCATGACCTCATAGATTCCCAAAAAACCGCTTCGGCGCTTGGAGAACTTGTAATTCCGGGGGCGTTTCCCACCCGTTCACAAGGTAGCTGTCTAGTGTGCTAACTTGATAGTTAGCTAGCAACCTAGAATTGCATCTAGCTAGAAAGCTAGTTTGGTGTCAGCGGCGGTTGAAATGTAGCCCAGTTTCGACGGTTGAAATGTAGCCCAGTTTTTGTGTGTGGTTAGTTTATCTGGTGTTCTCGCTCGGCGGCGATCGAGGGGAGTATGTCTTCATGTCCTGTGATGCGGTAGCTGTTTCCTTTGTGGGTGAAGATTTCCGCGTGGTGGACTATTCGGTCAATCATTGCCGCTGCGATAGTCGCGTCACCGAAGCATTCACCCCACCTGGAAAACGGCAGGTTAGATGTCATGATGAGCGAGGCTTTCTCGTATCTGGTCGACACTAGCTGGAAGAACAGGTTGGCGGCTTCGGCTTCTATGGGGATGTAGCCCACCTCGTCGACGATGATGAGGTCATAACGGCCCAGCTTGGCTAAGAGTTTCGGCAGACTACCTGTGGAGTGGGCGTGGGTGAGTTGCTGCACCCAGCCGGCTGCGGTATCGAACAGGACTCGGTGGCCGTGCCGTGCAGCGATGACCCCTAGTCCGATGGCTAGGTGGGTTTTCCCTGTCCCGGGTGGGCCGAGGAAGATGACATTGCAGCCTTGAGCAATCCACGCAGATGTCTCCAACCGGGCGATTTTGGCCCGGTCGATGGCTGGCTGAACCATAAAGTCAAAGTCTTCAATAGTCTTGATGTGGGGAAAGCCTGCACGCTTAATCCGTGCCTGCGCCCCTGATGCCTGACGGGCTGAAGCTTCAACAGACAAGACAGCGGCTAGGTACTCTTCATAGGTCCACCCACCGTCACGGGCTTGTTCGGCCGTGTCATGGTAGGTGCTGCGGATGCGTGGGGCTTTGAGCACTGTGGCGATGTGGGCTAGCTCGGCATCGATTTGCTTGTAATTGATGGCGCTCATGCCGAGTACTCCTGCCAGCCGGTCAGTCGGTCATAGACGTTTAAGTCCGCCGTTTCTACGACAATGTCTCCTAGACGCGGTGTGGGTTGTGCAAGCTGTTGGCGCATCTGTTTCGCCAACCTCTGATGCTGCGGGTCGGTGACCGTGTGGTTTTTGCCCCACACCCTTTCGTGGTCGGCAACAATCAACCCGGTGCCATCGGTAACTAGTACCCGATCGAGTTGTACAAAGATGGTGACAATCTTGCCGATGGCTGAAGGCGATACCGAGTACCGATTAGCGTCCACAGACACGTAGTAGTTCCTGGGTAACCGTACCTGCCTGGTCAAACCGGTCTGCGGTGGATACGGGGGAAGCGGATTCATAGCAGCCTTGTCGACTACCCATCGGTCTACCGGGCGTTGCGCCAAGCTGGCGTGCACACGAGTGTTCGCAATCGTGTCAATCCACCCATCAAGCTGTGCTTGCGCGTCCTGATGATCGGCAAAGTGCCGGCCGGGGAAAAACGATGTTTTCAGGTACTCGTTGTGGCGTTCGACAATGCCTTTCGTTTCCGGATCCCTCGGCGGGGCTTGTTTGATGCGCACACCCAACGTGCCGGAAAACCCGACGACCTGATCGACGAGGCGTTTCTGGCCGATGCCGGATTCGTGATCCCACAACAGTTGCTTGGGTACTACGCCAAAACGTTGCTGAAGCAACAGCCACATCCCAGACACCAGATCACCGGTTGTCCTAGTGGGAAGAACACACGCGGCCATGAACCTGGAATACGATGCCACCATCACCAACACCGGGAACACCCCCGCGTGACCGTGCGTATCGGGGATACCGTCATCGGGGAACATGAGGTCACATTGAATCTGCACACCTGGCTTATGGTCGAGGGTATCGACTGGGTCGTGGGGGAGATACTCGGGGCGGATTCGTCGGATGTTTTCCCTAAACCACGACATCGAGCCCTGCCAGGCGACGCGCTGTGCGATAACCGTGGCTTTCATATCAGGGACCTCGTCGAGCAAGGCCCTAACGTCCAGTTCCACCTCGTCAAACGCGGTCTTTTGTGGAGCTCGTTTCGAATACGACGCAGGTGTGTTGCTGGCTAAGGCCCGCTCTACCGTCTTTTTCGCGCAGCCGACTGTTGCTGCGATCTTGCGAATCGACATGCCATCTTTGCGCAAAATCCTGATCTGCGCCCAATCATCCATGGAAATCACCCATCCAATTCTTCTCGGATGGGCTACTTTTCCACCGTCATTCTTGGGCTACTTTTCCACCGTCACTGACAGCAGCGCAATGATTGTCGGGGAAACTCCATTAATCGGCATCTCCGGCAGAGGGAAGCGACTCGACAAAGCTCTCTTCACGATCCTCCACGAGACCGCCCATGTTCTGTTAGGTCATGTCTCGACAGACGGTGTCGTTATTGTTGATGACTTGTCTGAAGCTGGGCAGGACGAGGAGGGTGATGCTGATCGGCTTGCTGGTGAACTGGCTATTCTAGGACCACTGCCTGCTGTCGTGGAAAACTACCCTGGTTCGCGGCGCGCCCACTGTTCGCCCACTGTTACTGATCATCTTGAACGATGGACGGCATTCGTCAACGCTTGAGCACTGGCGCCGTGCCGTCTCATCGGTGAATTGGCTAGGGCGTGTCTCCTAAATAAGTTGGGCCCGTCAGCGATAATTGCTCAGTGAGTAATAAACGCAGCCGGTACCAGGGACCCTCACCCCGGATTGTGGACACGGGGTTTGTAGCAAATTTGGTTGGGTTCTATCTTAGGCGGCGGCCTCGTAGTCATCGGGACTAAGGTAGCCGCACCAGGTGTGGAGGCGGTGCGTGTTGTAGCGGGTACACCAGTAGAAAACCTCCCTTCGACATACTAGGTGATTGTCAAACACTTTCCGGTCTTGAAGCACTTCACGCTTGAGCGCTGAGTTAAACGACTCCGCTAGGGCGTTATCCGCACTGGTACCCACAGCTCCCATCGATTGGGTCACGCCGAATTTCTTACACAATTGCTTGTATGCCGCCGATGTATAGACGCTGCCGTGGTCGGAGTGGAATATCGCCCCTTTAAGGTTTCCGCGGATACCTTTGGCCATGGTCAAGGCCTCTTCCACCAAACTGGTGCGCATATGGTCGGCGATAGCAAACCCGACCAGTTTCCGGGAGAAACAGTCAATGACGGTAGCGAGGTACATATTCGACCCACCAGCGATGGGGAGATACGTAATATCCCCAACGTAGACCTTATTGGCCTGGTCAGAGTCAAATTTCCGGCACACAAGATCCGCAAATGTCGATCCTCCACGCTTGGACCTTGTTGTGGTGACGACGCGGGCTTTGCTGTAGCCGGCGATGCCTAGCATGCGCATCAGCCTGGCAACCTTCTTGTGATTGATCCCCGGATGATCCGGATCAGTTTCACGCAGCCTCCTGGTGAGGACAATCGCGATGCGTTTAGCGCCGTAACAGCCGTTCTCTTCGTCAAAGATCGTTGTAATCATCGCGCACAGGACAGCGTCGTCCATGACCGCCTTGTCGCGGGTGGGCTTGGCTTGTCGCCACTTGTAGTACGAGGCTCGATTGACGTCGAGGACCTCGCAGATCCGCTTGACCGGGTAATCGGTGCGGGTGTCATCAACGAACCGGAAGCGGATCACCAGTTCGTCTCTTCCGCGAAATATTTCGCGGCCCTGCGCAAGATGTCGCGCTCTTCGCGGAGTTTCGCATTTTCGACTTCCAACTGTCGTAAACGCTTTGCAGTCGTGACCTCGCCCGCAGGGTCATCCTTTTCAGGCTTGGTAACTGTCGTGCCATCCTTGGAAGTCTTTGATCCTGTTCCCAGGGCAGACACCCAATTTTTCAGGGTGTTGCGGTTGATACCGAGATCCGCGGCGATCTGGTTATACGTCGCCCCAGGAGTGTTCTCGTAGAGTGCGACAGCGTCACGCCGGAACTGCTCGGTGTAAGTCTTTGCGGGCATAAGTGGACGATACCTTTCCGCCAGCCAGATGCTGGCTTCAACGTGTCCACTCCCAAGGGGTCAGGTCCTACCCCGCTTACCGGCGAGGTGGCCGATGCCGTCTTTATCCGGCCTGCTGATCACTACGAAAACTAGAAGGAGTGTAAAAATCATGAGCAGCATCGATCACGAGATTGTGCGGGCGAAAATGCGCAAGCTTCGCGTATCAACCTTCGCTGACATCTTCTACGAGGTTGTCAACGACGAGGCCTATGCGGATGCGCTACCAGAAGATATCTTCCGAGGGTGTCAAGTTGTTTGTGTGTGGGGCTGATTTTTACATGTACTTGTCGAATCGGTCGGGGTAGGCCACAGCCATCTGGTTGATGGCGTGCTTCCATCCGGCAACACGTCCTCCTTCGACGAGCCGGCCAGCTTGGGCGGATACTCGTTTGCCTTCCTTGGCCCGCTTGGCTGCTCGTTTGTCTTCGATATGGCAGATCATCAGCCACAGCGTCTTGATTGCTGATTCATCATTGGTGAACTGCACCCTGTTCCGGGTGGCTTTCCGCAGCTGATTATTGAAAGATTCAATCGAGTTCGTCGTATAGATCACCTTCCTCGCAGCCGGTGGGAACTGCAGAAACGGTATGAACCTCTCCCACGCATCCCGCCACACCTTCACCGACCTCGGGTACTTCTCACCTAGTTCAGATGCCTCGAACTCATCCAAGGCTGCGGCAGCGGTTGGCTCATCTGGTGCGGTGTAGACCTTTTTCAACGCTGCAGATACGGCCCTACGATCCCCGTAGGAAACCCACCTATTTGCCGCCCTGATCAGGTGCACGATACAGGTTTGGACCATGGACCCAGGCCAGGTGGCTTCCACGGCTTCTGGTAGGCCTTTAAGCCCGTCGCAGCAGACGATGAAGACATCTTTGACACCGCGGTTAGCGAGGTTGGAACACACCTGCGCCCACAACGATGCTCCTTCCTCCTTGGCGATCCACAAGCCCAGGATGTGCTTGATTCCTTCGAGATCCACTCCGATGGCCATGTACGCAGACTTGTTGATCACACGGCCCCCATCACGGACCTTGATTCGCAACGCGTCAAGGAAGATGACTGGGTAGAACTCATCCAACTGGCGGTTTTGCCACACCATGACTTCATCAAGTACGGCGTCGGTAATCGCCGAGATTGTCTCGTGGGAGATGTCCACACCCATCGTGGTGGCGAGATGATGCTGGATATCACGGATTGTCATGCCACCTGCGTACAAGCTGATGATCAGATCATCGATATCGGTTAAACGCCTCGAGCCTTTCGGCACCATCGTGGGGACAAACGTGCCAGCTCTGTCTCTTGGGACGTCCACGGTGACCGGCCCGTAGTTCGAGTCAATGGTCTTCGGGTAGCTGCCGTTTCGGTGATTATCCGTACCGACAGCGGCTTTACCGTCTCGATCACCAGCCTGATACCCCAGGTGGGCATCCATTTCAGCGTTCAAACCCCTTGTAATCGAGGCCTGTAACATGCCTCGAACTAGGTCGTTCGCATCAGTGGTAGAGGTACCGAGCTCATCAATTAGCTTGGCGATCTCAGGGTTAGCAAGCAGCTTCTGCTCGATTGCGTCAAT
>JAGRAW010000126.1 GCA_020434415.1 Bdellovibrionales bacterium | reverse complement strand
TTCTTGGAAAGGTTTCCGCACCCACTTCAATCCTACAGCCTCGGCATCGGTTAAGTAAGCCCTGGCCCCCTCAACCGGTGGGACGCATCCGCCCGGCGAAATTCCACTCACACGACGGTCCCGAGAGGACACCCCACTTAGACGAAACTGGAGAACGTTCGATATTGGAGGCCTGTGCGGTGATACCATCACCACTACTTGACAACAGCCGCCGTTGACGTGAGAAGGGTGCAGGTCTTTGTGCGCCCATAGCTCAATTGGATAGAGCAACGGCCTTCTAAGCCGTAGGTTCCAGGTTCGAGTCCTGGTGGGCGTATTCTGTTCCCGATGAGGCCTGACCCGCTCAACTCGTCCGGGGTGGGCCCGGATGCTCCCACCGGTCGTGCTGCCTAACGCTGGTCATCGCACGGCTTGGCTACTGCGAGCCGCTCAACTTACACGCCTGCAGCAACGGGTTACACGGCACGCAGCAACGGATGAGGGGCTGGATACCGTTCGTCCAGCAGGGCGACGAGCTTTTCCAATCCCGCTTGATCGACCGCATCGAAGTCGTCGGGCTGATCGCTGTCGACGTCCAGCACCAACTTCACCTCACCATGCTGGATCAAGGGAACCACGATTTCTGAGCGGGAACTACTGCTGCAAGCGATGTGCCCCGGAAACTTTTCTACATCAGGCACGATAATCGTCTGACCCCGTGCGACGCAGGCTCCGCAGACTCCCTCCCCCGCTCTGATTCGACTACACGCAATTGGACCCTGGAACGGGCCCAGCACTAATTGCTCCCCGATATTTCGATAGAAGCCGACCCACAAGAAACCGAAGGTCTGGTGAATTGCAGCGGCCATGTTCGCCAAGTTCGCTATCAGGTCGGGCTCGCCGGAAAGCAGTGCTTGCACCTGTGGGATAAGCACTTCGTATTTACTCGCGCGGTCTCCTTCGCTTACCTGCAGTTCTTCAGTCACCCTGTCACTCCATTCCTGTCAGCAATAACCGATTCGACTCCGCTGGAGGGTAGTGCCCTTTGAAAAACCGGCTGATCAAGATCGCTCCGAATGCGGATCGTAATTGTCGTTCCAACGCTCTCTTCGGATTCTACCTTCATTGATCCGCCATGAGCCTCGGCGATCAATGCGGCAGTCGGCAAGCCGATTCCCGCCCCTTCAATATGTTGCTCGCCTGCGATTCCGGAGCTGAGACCAAACGCATGCCCTAACCGCAGTTGAAGGCGCTCCGAGATCCCTCGTCCCCTGTCGCTGATGCGGAACACCAACCACCGTGAGCCGTCCACCACTTCGGACAGAACCCAAACCGTGAGACGATCTACTCCCGCATGCTTTACCACGTTATCCAATATTTCTTTGAACGCCAGTGCCAGCGCCTGCGTATCGCCTCGCAGCATATCCGAGACATTCTCTCGTTTGATCACGAGTTCCGGACCGTCGGCGTGTCGGCTTTCATAGTCTGATGACACCCGAGTCAAAAAATTCTCAAGCTTCTCTTCTCCCCACCGCCACTCGAGGCTGCCGGTTGCAAGCTGCGCCAGATAAAAAACCCGGTTTACCAATGCCGAGAGCTGAACGACGCCCTCGTGAATTGTGCCGACCTGCTCGGCTACCGGAGACTGGTCGTGGGACGCTTGCAGCAGTTCGCTCTGCAGCCGAAGTGCAGCCAGCGGCGTTCGAAGCTCGTGCGTCAACACGAGCAAAATTTGTCGAGTCGCTTGAAGACTACCATGAAGCTGGTCCCTTTCACGTCGCACGAGTTCAGCGCGCTTGCGTTCTCTCGAATCTCTAGCGACAAGAACAATGGACCGTTCCTCTCGTAATGTCGCCGTGACCACCGAAGTCGGCACGATTGAACCGTCCTTCGCACGCCAGCTTTGCTCGGTCGATGCGTCGAACGCCGTTTGCTCATGGGCACCGTCATCGACAAGAAAATCCGTAAACTGCCGACCCAGCAGTTCCTCTCGTTGGTAGCCAAGCACCTCCGTTACCGCCTGATTCGACATTCGGATCGCACCATTCGCATGCAGAACGAAAAGCATGTCGGTCATGGAGTTCAACGTATCCTGGAAGAACGACTTCGAGACGACAGATTCTCGAAGGGTTTCGTGCAGGTTGACGAGCGCTCGCGCTAGTCGGCCGAGATTATCATCCCTTGCGACAGCAACGGGTGAAGCAAATTGAGAAGACCCGACGGTCTCTGCAGCCTCACTACATGCCGCAAGTGCTCGCATGAAGGAGGATACTACGTAGAACGGAGCAAGCGCAGCACAGAGCGCTGCACACGCGACGAGGAGTAGAAAAAGCGGAGTCCGCTGGGGCGCCTCTAGCTGCACCTGCACTGCAGCGAGCAGCAGCACAAACCCCACAGCATACGTCACCGCCGTGAGCACAAGTGCTCGAGGTCGAGTGCCGTACCGTCCCGGGAATCTTGGTATGCGAAACAAAGGCCGATTCTCCTTGCCTCCGGCAGAACGTAGCGCCGCTGAAGAAGCCTGCTCTTACTGGGGGCGAAGCCTCGTTCGCGGCACGTCAGGCTAGGCCATCTCCGGCAGCAGGTGCTTTTGCCCTTTTCTATCTAAGAACTTATTCGTGGATAAGCTCTAAAGGTCATCGACTGCCGCACAGCGGATATGCTGTGTCTTTTTGATGAGCCCCCACAAGGGTGTGTGCAAACATGCACAGAAAAAATCAAGAAGGTGTTCGATAGTTCCGCCTAGTTTCTTGCATAGCTGAAAGTTACGGGAAGAACCCGGCTGCGACCTAAGCGCGGCCCGGGCCAAGCGAGATGCCAATTATCCGCCTTCTGACGTGGTTGCGAAAGCTACCCGCGGCCCCAGAGATGGCGATCACGGCGGACCTAGAAAATTGACAAATTTACCGCCAAAAGCTAGGGTGCCGGGAACTGCAGGGATGGGACACCCCGGGACAGCAATTATGAAGCGTCAGTTTGTTCATCGACGATTCGCAAAGCTCGTATGCTGGAGCTCAGCGCTTTTCTGCATCAGCTGCTCCTTTGGGAGCACGAACCCCCACCGGGCGGACTCCCTGGGTTGGAAACTCATTCGCCGGCCGATTGCCGAGCCTGCTGCGGGTCAACAACCCAAGCCGGATCACTCTCCCGTTGACGTCGAGCACCAAGCGGCAGAGCACGTTAAGACGGCCGTGCGTTCGGAACCACTCGGCAAGACAAGTAGCGGAGGCGCTCCTTTCGCCGACCTATCAACTTCAAGCCCTGTTCGCTCGGAGCACGACGCCGCAGCGCTTGAAGAACCCAGCGCTTCTCCTCAACCGGTCAAGCAAGACGCGGATGTAAAGGAACCGTCGCCTGCCACCCCCTCCCCGGAAATCCCGAAGCCTCACCCGCTCGGACACAAGGCAAAACGATTTCCGATTCCTGACCCAAAGGCCCCCACTGAATTTTTCTCGAACGAACAAAGCCCCGAACCGCTTACCCGCGGTATTCCTTCAACCGGCAGAGCGAGATTCGGTTCAACCGGCCCGGCGTTCGTTCCCGTCAAGCCAACGCCACATCCGCTTGGCCATCGCTCGCCGGTACTTCCACTTCCTGAACGCATCGAGCGGGGTTCTCTCAGCAAACCCACCCCTGAAGGACTACCGGGCAATGCCGCAGGTCGCGGCAAAGTAGCGCCGACGATTACGGAGGCTCCAAAGGTGAGCCACAGCAAAGGTCAGTCAGTTGCCCCCAGGGAGACCGCACCACCTTCCACAGACGCCCTTCCGGCAGATAACGTCCAGTCAGCCGCTCACGACTCTGCTTCGACGGGTGACTCGGGTGTTGCACCTAAAACTGCCGACACGCGTCACCAGCCAGTCCGAGCTATGAGCTTACGCACCTCGGGGCAGGACAGCCTGGTTCGGGAAGCCATTGTGCTGCTGATTCTACTCATTCTCTTTTTTCTCACGCTGCGTCACCGGCTCGAGCACGAGCGCAACTCGGCAGTGCGAAAACTTCGGAGAGCGGAACGGTGAGCTGAGCGCGAAGCCCAGCGTATTCGTGGATAAGCTCTTACTATAGCAGTTCCCCACCGCAGCTTGAGCCACTGCCTGCGGTGCAACCGAAGCAATGATCTCCCACGGCAATCGGCAGCCCTTCCAGCGAGTCAAACGACAGAAGATCCCTGGCGTGTAGGGGACGTCCACCGCTTCTGAAGGGCAGCTCGATCATTTGGTTGAAGTCGCAATCATAGAGCCATCCGTCCCAAGAAACGCTCACGGTGCTGCGACACATCAAATGAGGCAAGGTCAGCGGATTGAAATGCTGACGCAGGAGTTCCTCATACCGCTCGGCTCGTCCCTGCTGCTTGAGCTCCGAATAAAAGCGGCCGATCGGCAGGTTGGTGATGGTAAAGAGTCTGTTGAAAACGATGCCGAACGTCCTCGACAATTCTTCCTTGTAAGCTGCTTCGAGCGCTTGCTGCGGACCCGGCAAGACCGGCCCTCCCGGATTGTAGACGAGATCGAGTTCAAGATTGCTTCCCGGCTGCCCGTACCCCACCGCATTCAGCTTCTTCAGCGCAGCGATGCTCTCCTCGAATACCCCGTCCCCGCGCTGAGCATCCACCGTATCCTTCGTGTAACAAGGAAGGCTCGCAATGACGTGCACCGACTGTTCACGGAAAAACTCAATCATGCTTTCGTAGCCAGGCTGGAGCAAAATGGAGAGGTTGGAGCGCACCAGCACGGTTAGCCCCATCGACCGAAACTCCCGCACATACTGTTTGAAACTCGGACACATCTCCGGAGCGCCGCCGGTAAGATCAACCGTCCGGAAGCCGAACCGTCGCGCCACCTCCACCAACAGCGCCATCAGTTCGGGTGTCATGACTTCAGTGCGACCGGGACCTGCCTCTACGTGACAGTGCCCGCAAGTGAGATTGCACATCTTGCCGAGATTTACCTGCAGCGTCTCCGGCACTGCTCTCTGCAGAGTGCCAACTGCGTCAAGCACAGCCTCGCGAAACCCGGAGCCTGTATCAGCAGCATTCTCTCCCAGTACCACCAACCGCTTCCGACTATGATTCGCAGCACTCTTCGCCCGAGCGGCACGATGAAACTCTGTGAAGCCACCGGATTCTGCTGTCATGTTGTCGTGCCCTCCAAGGCTCGGGACAAAACCCCACGCTATCGGCCCTACAGAATGACAGCAAGCACCCGGTGCTGCCGTGAAATACTCCGGCGGCCTCCGTCGGGGTAGGCCGCCCGCTTACGGCTTCTTCGCTGATATTTTTACTGCGTACATCGATAAAATCGGGCAGAATGCACCGGAAATAGCCTCGCCCTCCTGGTTATACCCCCTTATGACTCCAAGCCGTCGTGAGCAGTGTGCCTATCTGCGTATCCTGCTGGCCGTTTTCGCCCTTTCACTAGGTGCGTGTTATAGTCGTCCGGTACCTGAAGTGCGCCCTATCGAGCCCAAAGCCGAGGTGCCGGTGATAGATTTTGATCGCCCCCCCTCGCTTCCTGATTTGTTAGATGGGAGCACCAGACCGCCGACACCGGACGAATATCAGACCGCGCTTGCTCAAAGCGGAGAGCGTTGGTGGTACGGCAAGGGGGTGGGCCGCACGATGGCAAACGTCGCCACCGTGGTCGCCTTCCCTCCGTATGCTCTCTACCTGCTCGGAAATGCCGGGCTAACGCTAGCCGGCTACGAGCCGCTACACGTGACTGACGCGTTACCTGAAGGGCCGAAGCGGCAGGTACTCGGCGCATACGACGGTTTGACCGGAATTCCAGGTCGCCTTAATGCGCTGGTTGCCGGTCGCGAGTTCGCTCATTAAACAGGTTGCCGAAGTACTGTTTTTCGCGAGCGTCGTGGGGCGCGTGCGCCACCCTTGATTCTTGCTCGGCACGTGATTCTTGATCGGCGGGGGGTCTTGATCGGCAGGGGCCGCCACATTACAAACTCTCAACCCGCCCAACACGAACTTACCAATGGAATCGCAACCAGTAGTCGGTGTCGTCGCCAAGCAAGGTCATCCCGAAGCACAGCCGCTTGTTGAACGGGTATTGGAGTACCTACGCGATCGGCAGATTGCGTTTCGGGTATGTGCTGCAAACGCCCAGGAGTGGAATCTCAATCTGGAACCGCAGCAGAAAACGGCCCGAGAGCACTTACCTAGAGTAGCGAACGTCATAGTGGTCATGGGCGGCGACGGAACGCTGATTAGCGTTAGCCGCCACGCCGCCGAGCGACCTCCGATTATAATCGGTGTCAATCTCGGAACGCTGGGATTTCTGACTGAAATTACCGTCGAGGAGCTGTTTCCCGTCCTTGCCTCAGTTTTGGATGGCACGGCCGAGCTCGAGCGCCGGAATCTGCTGCAGGCGGATGTCGGGCGCAGCGGACGGGCTACGGAGCGCTATAGCGCGATTAATGACGTAGTGTTGACGAAAGCTGCTCTTGCTCGAATATACGATATCGACCTTTCGGTCGACGGAGACCTGGCTGCGGTATGGCGGGGGGATGGGTGTATTATCGCTACACCCGGCGGTTCCACTGCTTATTCCCTTGCTGCCGGAGGGGCAATCGTTCATCCGCGGGTAGATGCGGTGCTCGTCACGCCGATTTGCCCGCACTCATTGACCAGTCGCCCTCTGGTGCTGCCGGGTTCGAGTAAGATAACACTGAGGGTGGCGAGCGACGCAGCTCGGTCGAACGTGTTTCTCACGATCGACGGACAAGAAGGCATGCCGCTTAGTAGCGGAGATGAAGTGAACGTCACCACCAGCCCGCACGGACTGCTCTTCGCGAAGTCTCCCTCGAAGAGCTACTACGAAGTGCTGGGAACAAAGCTGAAATGGGCGACTCGTTGAGGTATCGAACCCTATGCTGTCATTGCTGCGCATCCAGAATTTGGCGATCGTCGAAGAACTGGAAATTGAATTCACTCCCGGCATGAATGTGCTGACCGGAGAGACGGGCGCCGGGAAGTCTATCGTCTTGAAGGCGATCGAACTTCTCACCGGCCGCCGCTCATCGGCAGATATCGTACGGGCGGGGGCACCGCGCTGCACGATAGAGGGCGTATTCACGCTCCGCCACGAAACTCGCGATGCAATTCTTTCGACGGCAGAAGAACTGGTCGACAACGACATCGACGACGAGCTCTTGATCCGACGCGTCGTTGAACCATCAGGTCGATCCAAGCTCTACATCAACGGTGCCTTGGTCACCGCTGCCGTCCTCCAACGAGTCGCGGGACTGCTCCTTGATATCACGGGACAGCATCAGCAAACGAGCCTCCTCGTGCCGGAAAAGCACTTGCGACTGCTTGACGAGTTCGGAGTTCCCCCAACCGTCCGCCAAGAGGCCGCGGAGGCTTTCGCCGCGTATGCGAAAGTACGCCGCGAGCTTGAGCATTTTATTGGCGACAGTGAAGCAAGAACCCTCCGCATCGAACGACTCCGTGTCGAGCTGGAAGAACTCGATGACGCAGCGCTTATGGCAGGAGAGCGAGGCGAGCTGGAGGCAGAACAAACCCGGTTGGCCAATGTGGAAGCCATCAGCGAAAGCGTCACACGCGGTATCGAACTATGCGATGCACCGGGAGAAGGCATTGAAGATCAGGTTCGTCGCGTCCTCTCGTATATCGAAGAAGCTGCCGTACTGGACGGACGACTGAACGAAGCGCGCACCTTGCTGGAATCGGCCGCAGTGCAAGTAAGTGAGGCGAGGCTCGCACTATCGGACTATTTTGCAGCTCTCGAGGACGATCCGGGACGGCTCGAGTTCCTCCGGGAGCGCATCGCGCTCATCGCCCGCCTCGAGAGAAAGTATGGCCGTAAGCTCGACGAACTCGTGCAGTATCATCTTGCGATTCGTGAGGAAGTCGGCACGTTCGAGGCGGGCGCATTTGACGAAAAGAAGCTGCGAGCCAAGCTCGCTGAAGCGGAGGCTGCGTTACGTACCGCGGAAGCCACGCTGACGGCCAGACGGCGAGAGGCGGCAGCGACTCTGGCGAAAATGGCAGAGAAAGAGCTGCACACACTGGGAATGAAGAAAGCGAGATTTTCGGTCCGCATCGAACCCAAGACATCCTCTGCTTCGGGTGCCGATGATGTCGAGTTCATGTTGGCCGCAAATCCCGGTGAACCCTTCCGTCCGCTCAGCAAGGTGGCATCCGGCGGCGAGCTGTCACGAATTCTGCTTGTGTTGAAAACGCTACTGAACGAACGCACCGCGCCCGCAACACAAGTGTATGACGAGATCGACACCGGTATCGGCGGAGCTATCGCTGAGGTTGTCGGAGAGAAACTGAAAGCGGTGGCAACACGTTCTCAGGTGCTGCTAGTAACCCACGCGCCACAAATCGCCGCGTTGGCTGATACGCATCTGCTCATGAGTAAGCGCGCGACGAAAAATCGCACTCAAGCACAAATAAAGCTGCTGACGGCCGATGAGCGTGTGCAGCAGATCGCAGCGATGCTGGCCGGACGCGAAGTCACAACGCAGTTCGAAGAGTCGGCAAAAGCACTGCTGCGCAGAAGTTGATCTTTGCCGTCATTTCTCGGTGACTCGGTGCACCACCGTCATACGTTCCGTCATCGCGAATTGCCCTAAGCGGGTACGGCGTGATCTGCTCCGGTCGACGTGACCGGACCTACGAGCTCACGTTCTACGTAGGAAATCTCTGACCTCCCGCATTTGCTTTTGACCCTCCTTGTTGCTATTTAGCCTTTCTTCCTGGCGCCTGCTTCGGCGGTGCGCGAGCGGGCTAACAAACGGAATTGAAAGAGATTTCTGACGCCAGCATGAAGCCGCACAGCAATACGAACCCCAGTCGGGTAAGCATCTGGATTTTACGGGGTGATAGCGCTGGGGTAGCCCTCAATTTCTGTCTTCGACGTTTAGCTTCGAGGACACTCCTGTTCGTCGCTTGCTGTGCTATTGGCGTGTACGCCGCCTCGTTTTTTTCTCCTACCGACGATGAGCTTAATGAAGAGTCGCTTGCGCTGTTGCGCGAGTACATGGCGCGTCGAATTACCAAGCTTGAAGACCCTCAATCCGGCATCAACGTCGGAATCGAAGAAGATTCCGAGCGCAGCAATATCGAGGCCAATCTTGATCGGAAGATCAAGTTGTTGGTCGATGAACTGATTCGCGTGAGGAGCTATGAAAAGCAGCTTCAGACGAGAACTGCCGTCTTGGAATCGATACTTGATTCGACTGTAGAACTCGGGGACGAAAGTCTGGGTGCGTTTTCCGACACCAGCGGCGAGTCGGCGAAAGCGCCTTCCCAGTATCAAGGCGAGGAGAACGGTGTCGGCGGTGCTGAATTCACTGCGTCCCCGCTTTTCAGTGTCTACCCTTCGCTGGCGAATCGAATGGACGACGGCAGCCGGACGTTGAATCTAGTTGAGAAGTTGGAGCTACAGATCGACCAGTTGAGCAAGCTTCCGATCGGGACGCCCGTCGAAGGTCGATCAACATCGCGCTTCGGACATCGCCGCTCGCCGTTTTCCGGCGAACGCCACTTCCATCAGGGATTCGACATCGCAGTTGCCAGCCGCAGCGTAGTGGAAGCGACTGCCGATGGTGTGGTCGTGTTCGCCGGCAACAAGGCGGGCTACGGACAGACTGTCGTGATAGAGCACGGAAATGGAGTAGAAACCCTCTACGGCCACCTTTCTCGTATTGGAGCGAAACTCGGACAGAAGGTTTGTCGAGGTCAAACGGTAGGCTACGTAGGAAGCACCGGTCGGAGCACCGGCCCCCATGTTCACTACGAAGTACGAATCGGCGGCGCCCCACAGGACCCGTTACCGTATATCCAATTGGCAAGTTTGCTAAAGTCGGTTAAGTAAAGGACCGCCTGCGGCAGATGTAGGCACTCACTCAAGGGCCCATAGCTCAGCTGGGAGAGCGCGTGAATGGCATTCACGAGGTCAGCGGTTCGATCCCGCTTGGGTCCACTTTCTCGCTATCCACACTCTCTAGTTTGC
>JAGRAW010000125.1 GCA_020434415.1 Bdellovibrionales bacterium | reverse complement strand
TCGATGCTGTTTTTCACATTTGGAACATCTAAATTGAGCAGTGGAATCTCTACCGGCATTTGAAGCGATACGCACTCGACGGGCAGCACGGCACTTCTCCAATCGGCCGATTCGCGACCAAATCGTCTACGAGCTGCTCGAACTCGCCAATCGTGCGCCCAGCGGGTTCAATCTGCAGCCATGGCACTACGTACTGGTTCGCGATCCGGAGCTGCGGGGACTGGTGCATCATGTGGCGTTGCAGCAAAGTCAGATTCTTGAGGCACCGATCACGGTAGTCTTCGTCGCTGACCCTGATACCTGGAAGACGACCTATCCCGCCATCCTCGATCAGAGCGTTCGCAGTGGAGCGATGACATCCGACTATGCCCGCTTCTGCCTAAGAGAAGTGAGCACCTTCTTCGGTCTTGGCCCGCTCGGCGTCGGAGGCTTCGTGAAGCGCCTTTCGTTGCCGCTTCGCCGCATCAAGCATCCAAGCGCACCGGCCCTGACGTCTCGCGCTGAAGCGTTGCACTACGTCCGTGCTCACACCATGTTGTCAGCCGCGACTTTCATGGTTGCTGCGGCCGGAGCCGGTCTTGCAACCTGTCCCATCGAAGGGTTCGATGAAGAGCGGCTGAAAAAGTTGCTGGTCGTTCCTCGTTCAATGACCATCCCCGTAATCATTCCTGTCGGCTACGCCGTCGAAGGCGATCAAGCGCCGGATTCCGTGCGAACGCCGATCATCGAGAAACTGAGCGTCGATCTGTTTCCCAACAAGCTCGCTCGAATGAAGGCAGGTCGCGCCAAATGAGAAGAGAGCGGCAACAACCCCGAAAAGGTGTGCCGCTCAAGTAGACGCGGCAAATAACGATTAAATCTGCAGGTTCCACTGCTTTAGGAGGCGACTCAGCCTGCGCGGCGTGGTACCGAGCTGCAGGGCGGCAGCCGTGATGTTGCCGTTCATGGAACGCAAGGTCGCTTGCGTGAGCGCGCGTTGGGCATCATCAAGCGAAACGCCCACTCGAATCCCTACGTTCTGACCGAACCGAGTCGCAGCCGAACTTCCGGCACCCGGCACGTGTATCGCTCTGTTGAGGGCCAGATCATCCGGCTCAATCGGTCGGCCCTCAACCAGCACGTCGGCTACACCCAACACGCTTTCCAACTCCCGGACGTTTCCCGGCCAACGATGATCAAGGAGCTTCCGTACGGCAGCATCGGTGCAGCGTTCTTCGAGCGACGCGTCGCGCCTTGCGAAAAAGTGCTCGGCATGGAGCTTGATGTCTTCCGGTCGGTCGCGAAGTGCAGGAATTGTCAGCGTCCACTGGCAGAGGCGATAGAAGAGATCCACTCGGAAGCGATTTTCTTCGATTAGCTGAGGGATATCGGCATGAGTCGCGCATATCCAGCGGACATCGACTGTTTGCTCCTCCGATGTACCGACCGGTCGCAATCGCCCATGCTGCACGACCCGAAGCAACTTTGCCTGAAGCTCGGAAGGCAGTTCGGAAATCTCGTCAAGAAAGACGGTTCCGCCGTTGGCCGCCGAGATAAGTCCGCAGCGATTACTGACCGCGCTGGTAAAGGCGCCCTTCACATGACCGAACAACTCCGACTCGATCAGTCCCGCGGGAAGCGATGTGCAGTCAACTACGACAAACGGTCCGCCGGCGCGAGCACTGGCGTTATGAACGTCTTCTGCCAGCAGAGTCTTGCCTGTGCCCGATTCTCCACAAAAGAAAAGCGAAGTGTCGCTTCGAGCGAGCTTCCACAGTTCACCAAGGCAACTGGTGAGTACTGCTGAGCGTGTCATAAATGCCGGCGCGAACATGTCCTCTTGGACAACCTGTAAATCCGTGCTCATAACCAACTCCTTGACGAGAACATGGACGAACAACCTGAGGGGTGTTACCGCCTCCCGGACGGACCCGTCGCTAGAGGGAAAGGGCTCGGAGGGGAGCGGTGGAGAAAGGCTCTATTCGAAAAGGGTTGAGAAGGAAGTTCGGCTATGCGGCAGCCTGCGATCGTATTTCCGCTAAGATAGCTTTAGCAGTGAAGCGACACCGATTCAACACTGCCCTGCTCAAAAAAAAAGGAAATGCGCCGCAAGGTAGGAACCTTACGGCGCAGCGGTCCGGTAAAAACCGAAATAAACAGCATGCATCGTCGTCCTACCTTGCATCTTCATCGGCACGACCGACCGCGAGCTCCTTGCGTAGTAACTCGAGCGTCTCCAGAAGCGATCCGAGCTGTTCGTGTAACTTGCCCCGACGCTCTTCCGGAATGCCTTGAATGGCGTCACGCGTTACTCGACTAACCACAGCCTCTCCGCGAGCCCAAAGGCGTTCGAGCATCAGTCGCGCGTCACGGGCATCGAACCGGCGAGGCTGACTATCGGGATTACCTGCCGTAGCGTCTTCTTTTAGAAGCTTGGCGACGAGGGTAGTTGCCTGCTGCACCGTCGGTTGTTTGCCGAGACGATGACAGACCGTCCATTGTAGCTCCTTACGGACGCTGCTAATCACATACGCAACCGAAACTCCCAAGCGGTCCTCAAGCGGCGTCGGCGGCCCCAGTTGCTCGAGAACACGATCATCAAGCTCGAGCAGGCGAAGATACTTATACACGGTCGGCAGCGACAAACCGATGATCTTCGCGGTGGCTTCGACATCATGACCAACGGAGCGAATGTTTCGTATCGCAAGCAGCGTCTCGAGCGGATTGTGCGGCTCGCGATTGAAGTTCAATGCAACCGAGACGAGGTACTGCAGCTCCGGCGTCAGGCCGATGGCAACCTTGGCAGAGAACGCTCGCCCGAGCGCTTGGCATGCGCGATACCGACGTTCACCGTCAACAAGCTCGAACTGCACGGGCGAACCGGACTGCTGTTCTGCAACCAACTCCTCCGACGATAATGGGCGAACAAGGCCGTCTTGGAGTTGACCGACAAGCCCGATACTGTCGGTTAGCGATTGCATGCCAGACGGATCGAACTCCTGCCGCGGCTGCTGCAACATCCGACGAATATGTTCGGTCGGAATACAGCGAGGCTCAGCGAACGTGACTCCGCTTTGATCCAAAAGTGAGCGAAGCCTGGGATCGGCAAAAAAACTGGATGCTACTGCTGACATGGGAGGTCCTCCGGATAATCCCAACGAGATACGAAAATCCCTTAAAGCCGCCGCCGATACCCGCACACTGCAAGCACCGACGACGGCTAAGTCATTTGCGTAGACACGAGTGTACCGGCCGTGTCGTTGCATTAGCCCGAGAAAACTAGGAACTAGAAAGAAGGATTAGGACTACTCGATATAGGAAAGAAGAGAACCGTCTGCCGGAGTTCAGCATGCTAGTTGAGTTTCCACTGAAGAACAAGCACCGTTCTCCCTTTCCGGCATGCAGCTACTTCAAACTGCCAATCAGGAAGTTGCCGCCCTCCCAATATCCGTGAAACTCGATTCGCCGCCCTTCACGGACAAGTTGCTCCAGCTCGCGCCTTTCGTAGGTCCCCGATCGAACATACGCACGCACCGCAACCGTACGGCGCGCGAGCTTCGTGCCGAAGAACTCCTGCTTTCGACGCGGATCCGGTTCGAAAAGCACCGCCTGATAGGGCGAATTTTGCTGCCAACGAAGATCCCGCACAACGCGCCCCCACCCGCTAAATTCCTTGTTCGACTGAAGAGCTCCCCGGATTTCATTCTTCACGTCAAGAAGCGGTGCAGCCGGAACAAGATTCAGAAGGCACCTACGCTCCCGTTCAAAGCGGTTCTCTCCGAACAGATCGGATATTGCCTCACATACATCACGCACCAGTCCGCCCGGCGTAATTTCAAAGTATTGACACTCGTTCGCTCGCCATTCGTCCTCTCCACGCCGCTGCAGGAACACAAGAAACTCTTTGGCCACGAGCAGCTCATGAAGCTTGGGGTCTTCGAGATAGAGCACCTGTCGAGCACCCTTGGGAATAGCTCCTGTCACCGGCGCTTTCATCATGTCTTGGAAGGAAAAAGCGATTCCGACGTGGTCACGTCCATACCCCTTGACCCGCTGAAAGGGGCGCTCGAAATGAACCGTGGCGATAGCATCGCTCGAGGCTACCAACTCGTGCAGCGGCCAGCCTTGCCGTCGGCAACGCGTCTCTGCTTCGGCCACATGTGCAACACCAGTAATCATGAGCAGCGATGCGACGCTTACCACCAGCCACAGTACGGTTCCATGCAGTAAAGGCCGAACCCCGACCGCTCGCAGAGTTTGCCGGCTTAGCCCGGCACCGATCAGAAACAACGTCAACGCCAACCCCGAGCGCGCCACCGAGACAATCGTCGGAGCGATCGCTGCTATTGGCTCCACGGCACTTCTCAGCGCGCTGGCTACCAAAAATAGGACGATGAACAGAGGCACTCGTAAGGGGGCAGTCCGGCCGTTCTCTGCCCGGGAGTCACGTCTCCGAAAGCACCAGACAATCGCGAGCACCATCGGCGCAATCCAAAGGGTGCGCGAGAGCTTCACCGCAGTCGCGATCCCTAGAGCATCGGGGTGGAACGCGCTGGCTGCACCAACTACGGAGGAGACGTCATGAACGGCGATGCCCGCCCAGGTCCCAAATTGCTCGGGGGTCAAGGATAGAACGTGGCCGATGAAGGGAAAGACGATCAGCGCGATAGCGTTAAGAACGAAGACGGTCGCAAGCGCCACGCTCATGTCCGCATCCTCTGATTCAAGGGCCGAGCCCAGGGCCGCAATGGCCGAGCCGCCGCAGATCGCCGTTCCCGCTGAAACCAGCACCGCTTGCCGAGCCGAAAGCCTCAGGAGCCGACCGAAATAGTGCCCGACGACGAGCGTGGCAGTAATGCTCAGCGTCGTTCCAAAAAGACCAGCCGCTCCGATCTGAACGGTTTCCACAAAATCCATGCCGAACCCGAGCAGCACGACGCATCCCTGGAGCAGCAACCTAGTCCACCGCTTGGCAACAGGAGGAAGCGACTGATTGCCAAGCAATGCCCAAAGGATGCCAAGCGCTAACGCGATAGGCGGTGACGCCCACGGGCTCAGACTTACGCAAGCGCCAAGACACAAGAAGAGAGTCCACATCGGGCGATGCTCCGTCGTCTCGAGCCTGAAGTCAATTGGTCGTGAGCCTACGTCGGCGCATTTTTGTCATCCGCAGTAAATCTGTCTGCATAACGATCTCTACATGGGAAGAACAATCTTCATCGTGGTCGGTTTCGTGGGGCTCAGCCTGTGGCTCACGGGGCCTGCTATCTTCAGAGAATTCATCGTTCCGAATATCTCTGATGTTGCTGCCGCTTTGCAGGAATCTTCGGCACGACCGTTCGATACCTTCCCGGCGTCCCAAGCAACTTGGTCAGCGCGGGAGTCGCTGAAAGACACCGAAATTGAATTGATCGGCAATGCGACAGCTCACTTGGGTTGGAGAACATTCGTCGGGTGCGCATTCTGGGATCCCTGCTGCAATGACGGGGGCAGTGGATTCGCACTCGCATTGGCGCCCGGAGAAATCGTCCCTCTGGACTTGAGTAACATTCCGGAACAGGAGCGCCCCAGTTGTGATCGATTAGCGCGATGCGGAGTACACGTGCGCTGTAAGAATATCGACCACCACAAGCCGGTCTATGCACGCGGCATCGTTCGCCTGCCGGGCGTCCCTCCCATGCCACCCTACAGTGACCGCAGATGGTATGTGGTTGAGATCCATGACATAGGAAACCTGTGAGACGAACCAAGCACGACCAAGGCCCATCCCGACCTCCGTCATCGCTCACTCATTCGTGACATTTCCAGGCTGGAGTTTTCGGCGCAACAGGCAAGCGAAGCTCGCTGCTGGCCATCCATCGGGATCTTGCCTATGCTTCAGCCATGCAAACGATACCGTCACCCGAACTCGCTGTCGCGATCGCTGCCGCCCGCGCCGGCGGAGCCACTGTCCTTCGGTACTTCCGGGAAGGCGTACAGATGCGCGTCAAGGAATCCTACAATCTCGTTTCCGACGCGGACGTCGATGCGGAAGAAGCTGTGGTTACGGCAATCAAGGAGCATTTTCCAAGCCACGCCTTCTTTGGTGAAGAAACCCACAAAGACGAGCTCTCATCCGAGGATGTCTGGATTATCGATCCATTGGACGGAACCAACAACTTTGCTCACGGGATCTCGCAGTTTTCGGTGTCTATCGCTTACGCAAAAGACGGAGAAGTCAAAGCAGGGGTTGTCTACAATCCGGTGCACGATGAACTGTATTGCGCAGAGCGCGGCAAGGGGGCGTTCTGTAACGGGAAGCGAGCCGCCGTCTCGAAAGAGAGTTCTCTCAATCAAGCCTTGATCGGCACAGGATTTTACTATGATCGGGGACTGATGATGGAGCGCACCCTGGATTCCATGCGCGACTTGTTTCACACTGACATACACGGGATCAGGAGGATCGGCGCAGCGTCGCTCGATCTCTGCCATGTCGGCATGGGACATTTCGGCGCGTATTTCGAATACAAGCTTGCGGCATGGGATTTTGCCGCGGGAGCACTCTTTGTCGAGGAAGCCGGCGGGAGAGTCACGACTGCTCGTGGCGACTCTCTGCCCCTCGATACTTCGAGCGTGCTTGCCTCAAATGGCGCGCTCCACCAGAGCGTTCTCGCCATTGTCGGGAAGCATCACCCATAAGACACCGGGTAGCTATCCGCCAGTAGGATGGTAAAAAGCTGCAAACGCGGGGCCTCTATGCGGCTACGCTCCCTGGGACACATCAAGCGCTTGCCGCAGGTCGGCGATCAAATCGTCGATGTCTTCTATGCCCACCGACAGGCGGACCAAGCTGTCGGATATTCCGAGCGAAGCCCGAATCTCTGCCGGTATGGACGCATGGGTCATAATCGCCGGGTGTTCGATCAGCGACTCGACCCCACCTAAACTTTCCGCAAGCGTAAAAAGCCTCACCGATTCGAGAAACTTCCTTGCTCGGCTCAGTCCCCCTTCCAGGTATACCGATATCATCCCACCGAAGCGACGCATCTGACGCTTCGCGATTTCATGCTGCGGATGCGAGGAAAGTCCCGGATAGACGACGCGCTCCACATCGCTTCGCTCGTTCAGAAACGCCGCGACGGCTTCTGCATTGTCGCAATGTCGCTCCATCCGCAGCGCCAATGTCTTGGTCGAACGAAGCAACAAGAAGCAATCAAGCGGCGCGGGTACGGCACCAACGGCGTTCTGGATGAAGCGCAGCCGCTCGGCGAGAGCATCGTCGTTGGTAATAATTGCTCCGCCGACTACATCCGAATGCCCGCCGATGTATTTCGTCGAGGAATGAACCACCACGTCGGCGCCAAGCTCCAGCGGGTTCTGTAGGTACGGCGAAGAAAAAGTGTTATCGACGACAACCGTGAGCCCGCGCTCCTTGGCGAGGCGACTCAGCTCCACGAGATCCGTTACCTTGAGCAGGGGGTTCGTCGGAGACTCCAGCCAAACCATCTTCGTCTCTGCGCGCACTGCATGCGCAAGCTGCCTCGGTTCCGAGATATCAATGAACGAGAACTCGATTCCGAGCGGCTTGAAGATCTTGTCGAAGATGCGAAACGTGCCGCCGTAGACATCGTCGCCGCAAATGACGTGGTCGCCGCTCTTCAGCGAATGCATAACGGCATCGGCAGCAGCGCAGCCGGATGAGAAACAAAGCGCGTGTTTCCCTTTCTCGAGAGCCGCAAGGTTTTCTTCCAGTGCCGTGCGGGTCGGATTCTTGCTTCGGGAATAGTCATAGCCGGAGAAATATTCGCCGGGACTCGTCTGAGCGTACGTGCTCGTCTGGAAGATCGGCGTCATGACCGACCGCACAGGACCGAGCGGATCTTGACCGGCATGAATTGCTACCGTTGAAAAACCCAACGTCGAACCACCGGAAGACTTAGGCTTCGTTTCTTGACCCATTACCGCACCATTTTAAATACGCTGAATTCTTTGAAAAACGTCGACCGTTGCACACGACACCGATATTGACCCACTCTGTCCGGTGATGCAATGTGACTCCACTTTGCCGGGAGTTGGACCCGGCTGTCGGTTTTATCCGCCGTCGATCCTGAAACGAAGAGCTTATCCCTGCATAGATCTGCTCTCAGAGCGGCGACTCATTCATGGATAAGCTCCAAGCCAATGTCACTCCCACCCTGGAAAATTCACACCTCGCGATACATTGTGGAAGATCGTTGGCTCACGCTTCGCGCTGACCGCTGCGAGACTGCCGACGGTGTATTTCTCGATCCCTACTACGTCGTCGAAACCAACGACTGGGTGCATATCGTCGCATTTGATGAGCACGATCGGGTCGTGTTGGTGCGTCAATATCGCCATGGTGTGCAGGAGATCTGCCTCGAGATACCTGCGGGGATTGTGGAATCGGATGACAGTTCAGTAGAACTGGCCGCTCGCCGGGAGCTGCTCGAAGAAACCGGCTACACCGCAGAGACTTTCATCGATCTAGGCACCCTTCAGCCTAATTCGGCGCGACAGACCAACCGCTTCCACACCTTTCTGGCGCTCGGCGCGCGAAAGACTCATGAACCGCGCCCGGACCCTTGCGAACGAATCATCGCGGAAGCAGTCCCGGTAGCTGATCTGGTAGCCCGGATTCAGGAAGGGCATTTTGTTCAGGCGATTCACATCAGCAGCATTTTTCTAGCACTGCTTCACCGCGGGCTGTGTACGATGCAAACATCAAGCAACAGCGCAGATTAGCTCGTCCTGCACGCCCTCCGCACCGCGGACAGCCACCGAATCCTCCGCAGAACAGGCGGCAGGGTCTTGCGGTTGTCCTGGGAATCTGCAACACTTTTAAGCGCTTAGCCGTACCTAACCACCCGCTTTCTTGCTGCACGGTTCGGCGCTCACACCGCCAGAAAACAACATGAGCTTTTTTACTTCGACTATCGGCCGAAAATTCCTGATGGCTATCACCGGCATCGGCCTGATGGCGTTCGTTCTGGCCCACATGCTCGGCAACTTGCAGATCTTCATGGGCCCCGAAACGTTCAACGGCTATGCCGAGATGCTTCGTTCCATGCCGGGGCTACTGTGGACCGCTCGTCTCGGACTCCTCGCGTTTTTTGTCGTCCATATCGTGACGGCATTCAGCCTCACCGGCACCAACCGCGGGTCACGCGTCCATCGCTACGCGAAGAACGAAAAGGTCCAGGCAAGTCTCTCCTCGCTCTACATGCTGGAGACGGGTCTTGTGGTCTTGCTTTTCGTGCTCCTCCACCTGGCGCACTTTACCTTCGGGTTTCTCCAGCCTGAGATTTTTACCGCAGTCGATGCAGCCGGACGCCACGATGTGTATTCCATCGTCATTTACGGCTTTCAGCACGTCGGCTACTCCGTGTTCTATCTCTTCTGTGTTTTCATGTTGGGGTGTCACCTCCACCACGGATTTCAGAGCGTCTTTCAGACCCTGGGTTTCAATCACCCAGTCTATTCCCCGTTAGTAAGACGAGCCGGAACGGCGTTCGCCGCGGTCATCTTCCTCGGCTATGCTTCAATACCGCTCAGCGTGCTCGCCGGAGTGCTTGGGTAACGCGATCTTCAATGAGATGCGAAACGCCGGTTCTGAACGTCCGGCAGGAAAGGACCAGATGCATTTAGATTCCAAAATACCGGAGGGACCCCTCGCCGAGAAGTGGACCGATCACAAGTTCCGCATGAAGCTGGTGAACCCGGCGAACAAGCGGAAGTTCACGGTGTTGGTTGTCGGCACGGGCCTCGCCGGTGCCTCCGGCGCTGCCACCCTGGCCGAACTCGGCTATCAGGTGAAAGCGTTTTGCTTTCACGACTCCGCCCGACGCGCACACAGCATCGCCGCTCAGGGCGGCATCAACGCGGCCAAGAATTACCAGAACGACGGCGACAGCGTGCACCGTCTCTTTTACGACACCATCAAAGGCGGCGATTTTCGCTCTCGTGAAGCCAACGTCTATCGACTTGCTGAAGTGAGCGTAAACATCATCGATCAGTGTGTCGCGCAGGGCGTGCCGTTTGCCCGGGAATACGGGGGCATGCTGGATAACCG
>JAGRAW010000124.1 GCA_020434415.1 Bdellovibrionales bacterium | reverse complement strand
TACACTCATCTGCGCACGTTTCCGGATAGACCCTAATCTGATGAGGCAGGTCGGGATGAGCCGCGAGGTCGAACAGAGACCCCATCGCGCCCATTCGCGGGTCCCACCAGCCGAAGTAGACCTCTGCGACGCGCGCGAGCAACAGCGCTCCTGTGCACATCGGACATGGCTCGAGCGTCACGTAAAGTTTTGCGTCTTGTAGTCGCCATCGGCCGAGGGTCGCACTTGCTGCCCGCAAAGCGACCATTTCAGCGTGAAGCGTGGCGTCGGCGCGCGACTCCGTAAGGTTGTGTCCTCTCCCGACAACTCTGTTTTCCACGACGACAATAGCGCCGACCGGGACTTCGCCCTCCGCAGCAGCGCGACGCGCCTCTGCTACCGCGAGCGCCATCCAGTCCTTGTGTGAAACGCTTTCCATAGTCGCTTTTATATATAGTCGCTTCTATATACAGAGCCCAATACGAATTGAATCTCCTTCCGTGTTGCCACAGTCTCTTTGTTCTTTGTCTTTCGTTCCGCTGTCGCTTTTCGCTCTGAGGCGCTTCTCGATGCACCTCCCGCGCCTCGGGCATGCCGGATTTAGGCGATATATTGGAATACAACCTGCGTCTAAATAATATCCTGCCTCTGATAACGTCCCGAATTCACACTTCTTCCAATGTCTACCAGCCCATTTACGGCTATATTTCATCGGTTCTCGGGTAGGCATCCCCTTTTTCCCATCGACAATAACAGCTAGTATTCACCGCATCGTGTGCAGGAAATGACTAGCCCCAGGCTTTCTGCTCGATCTAGTCAGCGTTCCCGAGTGAGAGGTGTAGTTAGCTTAAGGAATCGGAGGATGATGATGAACAAGTGGAAACTATTGGCGACCGCCGTCGTGATGCTGGCAAGCACACCGGCATTTGCGACTACTTTGGATGTTACCTATTCGGTGCGTAACGGAGCCGAATGGAAAAATGACACGTACGTGGTGAACTGGCGAAACGGAAACGTACATGAACCGGGCAACCACTATGTCTTTGACGCCGATGGCCAGTCGGTCGTGAATGCACAGTATGACGTCGACGACCTGACGGGGCAAATCTTGTCAGCTCAGTTCGACTACAGTCTGTCCGGCGATCTATACCGAATATCCGTCGACGGCACGACGCAGGTCGTTACCCAGCTCGAGTCCATCGCTGAAGTTGATGAGCGCCATTACGTGCAAGGGAGCTACAACGGCACCGGCTTTGTTGTTCTCGAAAACGGAGACCTTGCAATTCGCGGCGAGCCGAAAGTTTCGGATCGAACCGGCCAATACGGCACAGCCCAGTGGAACTCCGAAAACGGGAAGTTCCAGGTGCCTGTGCTCGGCCAGCCGGGAGCAACGATCTTGCCAACATCGTCTCCTCTTGGAAGCTTTGCTGACTTCTTCCGTCTCGACAATCTGGACATCCAGGACCTGGGACATCAGCTTGCTTTCAAAGCCTGGTTCTCCTACGGCCCCGGACTGAACGGCCACATGGACATTCACGGCGATCTCACGGCAACCCACATCTCCCGCACTCCGCCGAGTGAAATTCCGGAGCCGGCGACTGTTCTGCTCTTGGGCGCCGGACTTGCCGGTCTAAGTCGTCGCAGAAACAAAGCAGCAGCTCTCTCCTAAGTCTGCTGTCGCAATGAAACCGTCCGTAACGGCTATCTCCGGTAGCCGTTACGGCGGTCCAGAACAAGAATCTACACCCTTCTAGACTTCTACGCGCCTCCGGCGCGCCTAACCCCCAACCTCTCACGTCTACCGCCATACCTGCTCGCCCCAGGGTCTCGCTACGAATTCTCGCGCGGCGCCCAGAGGACGTAGAGCACGGGCAGCACGATCAAGGTCAGTAGCGTGCTCGATACGATGCCGCCGATTACCACAGTCGCCAACGGTCGCTGTACCTCGGCACCCGTGCTCTCGGCCAAAGCCATCGGCACAAAGCCTAGCGAGGCCACCAGTGCCGTCATTAACACCGGACGAAGCCTCAGCAAGGAGCCTTTGAGCACCGCCGCCTCAAGCGGCATACCTCCGGCCCGGAGGTCCTTGATAAAGGTCACCATAACCAATCCGTTCAGCACCGCCACCCCGGACAGGGCAATAAATCCGACGCCTGCCGATATCGAGAACGGAATCTCTCGCAGCCAGAGCGCAGCCACTCCGCCAGTCATAGCCAACGGAATTCCGCTGAAGACCAGCAACGTGTCGCGCCAGGTTCCTAAACTGATGAACAGCAACAACGCGATCAGACCCAAAGCCGCTGGAACGATAATCTGGAGCCGCTGCTTCGCAGAAGTGAGATGTTCGAACTGTCCGCCGTACGTCAGCCAGTAGCCGCTGGGAACGTCCACCTTTGCAGCGATAGTCTCTTCCAGCTCCTCGACGAAGGACCCCAAATCACGAGCTCGAACATTTGCAGTGACAACCAGTCGACGTTTCGACTGCTCACGGCTTACTTGATTAGGCCCCGGCGCAATTCGGATATCAGCCACTTCGCCCAGCGGCACATAGCCGTGCTCCACTTTCACCGGCAGATGCTCCAAAAACCGTACATCCTGCCGCAGCTCCTCCGGCAATCGAACGACAATGGGCACCCGGCGATCCCCCTCGATAATTTCACCGGCAGCGCTGCCGCCAATCGCGGTCTGCACAAGCTGCTGCACTTCATCGACTGAAAGCCCGAAGCGATAGAGACGATCATGCTTCACATCGACGCTCAGCACCGGCAAGCCGCTCACCTGCTCCGACCGGACATCTTCTGCTCCCTCAACCGAACGCATGACTTGCTCAATGTCGCGGGCGACCGCTGCCAATATTTCGAGATCGTCTCCAAACACCTTTACCGCGACGTCGCTCCGCACACCGGCTATCAACTCGTTGAATCGCATCTCAATCGGCTGCGTAAACTCGTAGGCATTACCGGGCAAAGCGGTGAGCACCTCCTGAAGCTCCTGAACCACAGCTGCCTTCGGTCGCCCGGGATTGGGCCATGCGCTACGGGGCTTCAAAATCACAAAACCATCGGCAACGCTCGGCGGCATCGGATCGGTCGCGATGTCCGGAGTTCCAATCTTGGAGAATACCAGCTCAACCTCGGGTATATCCTGCAAGGCAAGCTCGACCCGTTTCTGCATTTCCACGGATTGCTCGAGCCCCGCACCCGGAATGCGGATCGCGTGAAGGGCGACATCACCTTCGTCAAGCTGCGGCATGAATTCGCTTCCGAGGTTCGTTGCACCGACTCCCGCGAGTGCGACCAAGGCCAGAGCAAGACCAACAACCAGCCATCGGCCGCGCAGCGCCAGTTGCAACAGCGGAAGATAGCTCTGCTTGGTAAGTTTACCCAGCAACCCCTCACGCTCCCTGCCTCTCCCATCTACAAAAAGTGCAACTGCTGCCGGGACAAAAGTCAGGGAAAATACCATCGCTCCGAAAAGGGCGAGGATTACCGTTACCGCCATCGGCTGGAACATTTTCCCCTCGACCCCGGTCAATGTCAGAATGGGAAGGTATACCGTCAGGATAATGAGCTCACCGAACATCGTTGCGCGACGAACTTCGCGCGACGCCTCGTACACCGTTTGGAGGCGCTCCTCCAGCGACAAGGCCCTGCCCAACTCATGTCGCGCCTCCCGCAGGCGCCTGACACAGTTTTCGACAATTATCACCGAACCGTCGACTATCAGACCGAAATCGAGCGCCCCAAGACTCATCAGGTTTGCCGTAATATTGCACGACACCATCCCCGATACGGTAAACAGCATCGAGAGAGGGATTACCATTGCAGTGATAAGCGCGGCGCGAATGCTTCCCAGCATCAGAAAGAGCACTGCAATCACCAGCAGAGCACCTTCGGCAAGGTTATTGCGCACGGTCCAAATCGTCGCGTTGATTAAGTTCGTGCGATCGTAGACCGTGCGAAGCTCAATCTCGTCGGGAAGACTTCGGCGAATCTGCTCGATTTTCTCGTCGACGGCCTTTGCCACAGTTCTGCTGTTCTCGCCCATCAACATGAAGACAGTGCCTAGGACCGCCTCCTTCCCCTGTTCCGTTGCGGCACCCGAGCGAAGCTCATGTCCAACCGCCACGTCGGCGACATCACTGACGAGAATAGGACGGCCCTCTCGGTTCGCGACCATGATGCGGCCGAGCCCCTCGCTGTCCACCACCCTGCCGGGTGCACGAACGAGCAACTGCTCGCCATTACGCTCGACAAATCCGGCGCCCACATTCGCGTTATTGGCTTCCACCGCACGGCGCACATCTTCGAAGCTTAGACCGAATGTCATCAGTTGCTTTGGGTCCGGGGTAATATGGTACTGCTTGACGTAGCCCCCGACGGTGTTCACTTCGATGACCCCGCGAACCGTGCGCAACTGGGGCTTTACCACCCAATCCTGAAGACTCCTGAGCAGCGTCGGATCGTCGAGCGTGACGCCTTCGCGCGGATGAAGCGAATACATGTAGATCTCACCAAGACCTGTCGCGATCGGACCCATCGCAGGTACAATACTTTCCGGCAGCGCTTCTTTGACCTCCTGCAGCCGTTCGCTGATAAGCTGCCGTGCAAAGTAGATATCGGTGCCGTCCTGAAACACCACCGTCACCTGCGAAAGCCCATAGCGAGAAAGAGAGCGGGTGTAGTCGAGCGACGGCAACCCGGCCAGGGCAGTCTCGATTGGAAAGGTTATCTGCTGCTCTACCTCCAGTGGAGTATAGCCTGGTGCCTCTGTGTTAACCTGCACCTGCACATTGGTGATATCCGGCACTGCGTCGATTGGTAGGTGCTCGAACCGGTATACACCGATACCTGCGATCAAGGCCGCCAGCACCAGCACTAGCCACCGCCGTTCGACGGAGAAGGCCAGGACCCGTTCAAGCAGACTTGCGGATTCCTTAGTGACTATGACCATGGTCTGCCTCAGAAGCTAGGAGCTGTGACTTCAGGGTATAGCTTTCGCTTGCCGCGTATTGTTCGCCCTGACGAAGCCCATCACGAACTTCGACAAACCTGGCGCCTTTCTCGCCTAGGGACACAACGCGCGGCTCGAATCCTCCACCATGCCGAACGAATACTGTCGGCCGGCCTTCAATCTCCTGCACTGCGCTTCGAAGCACGGCTCGTTCAGCCTCTCGCCGCTCAACAACCACCTGCGCCTCGATGAAGAGCCCCGGCACAAAGCGCCGTTCAGCGTTCGGTAACACCACTCGAACCAGCCTTCCTTGTGTGTGAGGATCGGCTGTCGGAGCGAGGTAGTGAATCTTTGCCGTCACAGGCTCACCATCCGGTTGACTGTAGACGTGCACGTCCTGGCCAACGCGCACCGATCCGAAGTTCTTCGGGTAGAGCTGCAAATCGATCCAGACACTATCCAGGTTCGCGATTGTAAACAGAATCGAGCTGCCATCGACGAACTCCCCGACCGTGGCATGACGTTCAAGAATCGTGCCTCCGAGAACTGCGCTTAATTCGTAGCTGCGAAGACTTTCGTTCGCCTCAACCTGCGCAAGCACTTCCCCCGGCTGCACCTGATCGCCGACACTCGCAAGCACCTTACGGACGACGCCGGGAAAGCGCGGAGAGATATGAGCAACGCGCTCCTGGTCGGGATGCACCACTCCGAACAAGCGGAGCGTGCGCTCGACCGCGGCAGGACCAACCGTCGCCAAGCTAATGCCGGCTTCCGTCAGCTGTTCATCGGACAAACGAAGTAATTCTTCCGCGTGTTCTCCTTCGTGTCCTGGGTTGTGTTGATGTCCGTGTCCGTGACTATCCTTAGCATGCGCGTGATCATGGTCGTCATCGGCGTATACCGGCAGCACGCTCCAACATGACCATGCGAAGTACACAGCCAGAAGATTCAGCGCGAGGGATCTGTTTCCCTTCGGTATCTGAGCGCAGCCATTGGCAGAATAGTTCGATACTTCGTTAGTCATCGGTGCTCACCATTTTCTCCAAGTCCAGCCCATAAAGAACGCTCAGCTCTACTGCTGCTTCCAAAAGTTCATACTCCACTCGCACGAGGCGACGTTCCAGCTCGAGGAGTGCTTCGTGGCTCGCATCAAGCTCTAGATACGAAAGTCTCCCTAGCTGATACCCCTCATGCGTTTGCTTGAAGCTTCGCTCCGCAATCGGCAGCAGCTCTTTTGCAAGAACTTTCTGCTCCTCTGCGACGAGACGAAGCCCCTCTCGAAGTCGCCGCACTTCATTCTCGATTTGCGTACGCTGTGAACGCACCCGAAGTGCTGTCGCTTGCTGCTCAAGCGCCGCGGCTTCCCGCTTGCCCTGGTTCCGATTGAAAACAGGCAGAGGCACGGAGATTCCCGCAATCAGCGCATTGTCGTCGGTCTCCTCCAATCGGCGGTACCCGCCGATGATAGTCACATCCGAAACGGCTAGGGCTCGCTCCAAGCCACTTACCTTCTCTGCAATCGCGAGCTGCGTGGCAGCTTCGACGTATGCAGGCGAGCTCTCGATCACGAAATGTTGTTCAAGCAAGCTCGAGCTTTTCACCTTCAACGACACGAGCTCGCCGATCTCCGTGGACGCCCCCTGCCAAAGTGACGCAAGAGCCGCTTTCGCTTGCTCGATAGCAACGAGCGCCTGCTGCCGCTCCAGCTTGCTCGTGGCAAGCTGGACCTCGAACGGCGTCGCCTGCACGGCAAGTGCCCCTCCGACTTCTACTTTGCGACGCACCGAGGCCAGTGCTTCCGCGGTGTGCCTGATGAAGCTGTCCAGTACTTCGACCTCCCGCTGAAGCTTGATGACCGTCGCGTAGCGCAACATAGCCTCCTTCAAAACGCGCTGGCGTTCAAGCGAGGCTTGAAGCGAGCGACTTGCTAACCGCTCGCGTTCAAGTTCAACCCGAGCGCTTCGTTTCCCACCAAGTTCGATCCGTTGTGCAACCTCGACGGTTCCTTCGCTGGAATCCGCTCCATCGGTACTGCCTCCGAAGCCCTCCAGCGAGACTCCGACTTCAGGGTTCGGAAGCATCGCTGCCTGCTCAACCAGGGCGGCTTGGGCATCCACTTCCAACCGTGCCGATTGCAGGTCTGGATTCGCCGTTTCAATTTTGGAAACGATCTCTTCAAAGGAGTGCACGCGACCGTGGCTATCAGGATTTACTTCTGCTTTCGCTGTCGGGACCAGAAGGCCCGCCACGAAGGCGCAACAGAATGCTGTTCGTCGTATCATTCGATGTCGATTGATTCGTGGTTTCTAATCGCGAAGGTAAGCGTGCCGAACCGGAGCTTACTTTGAAGCCGATTCGGATGCGGATCCCATACGCGGTAATCGCTACGGTGGCGCAGGAACTCGAAAAAGGCCGTGGTTAGACTTTGTCAGCAGTCTTCTACGCGTTCCAGTGACAGAGGGGGTCGGATCAGATCAGGAGAACCACGCCCGACAAAAGGCGCTGCAGCTTTAGCAGTGAATGATCGTAGTGGGAGATGGGAATAGTAGGTCGGAAGGAAGCTGCGGCAGCCCCAAAGTGCTGTTGCAGCTGACTGATGTAGAACGGTGCCGACAATAGCGAGACAAGCTCGCCCTTTTTACGCTCGAGATTCGGATCGCTGTCATAATCGGTGCAAGGGCCGCAGTGTTCGTGATCCGCAACTGACAGTTGCCTCAGATCCGACTTCGCCCCGTGAGCGTGAGGGGAATGCGCAACGCCCTCATGTAGCCCGGCGCTCTTGTCGGCAGCGTTCGGACTTTCACTACTGCAGTGCACGCCCCGCCGGCGCTCAACTTGTAAATGCCCGTCGTCACCGACACAGAGCACCTGCGCCTGCGCCAAAGGCACGTAGGCCGCGAAGTAAATCGCCAGCTGTAGCTGAAAGAATTTCTGCAGATAGGTCAGCAACATAGTCCAAGCAGCGCACGACGCGAGGCTCTCATCGGGACGTCAGCAATTGTGTTCGTATGGTATCCTACAAAAGCTCCTCTTGGTAACGTCAATTCGTCCGCTCGACTAAAGTGTTCGCAATCGACGCACCTCAGCCGAAGCGACACACCGTAACAACCTTGCGCCATTGTTGAAAAAATCGGACGCACCGGGAATACTCACAGCTTCGCACGCCCCCTATCAATGCACCGCCATACCGCCAAAACCGCACTTGCCGTGTTCACGAAAATTCCCGGCGCCGCTCCCGTGAAGACACGGCTCGCTGCTCACGGCTCGCTGAGCCAGTCCCACCACCTGCGCCTCGCCACCGCACTCATGGCCGACACGTTACTGGCTTGTGCTGAGGTACAAACAGAGCGCTACATTGTCTCATGTCCTGACACCACACTCTCGGCGCTCGAGGCGTTGTGCTCTTCATTGCCGAATCCTCCGTCTTCCGAAACCCTGAAGCGATTTACTATGCTTACCCAGATCGATGGTTCGTTTGAGGAACGTCTCAACGCCTTGCTTTCCGACCTTGCCGATGATGGACGCGCTGTCGTGATTGTGGGCTCGGACACGCCGACGCTCAGTTATGGGCTGCTCGAGCACGCTCTCGCATCCTGCGCCTCCGGTCGCTTCGTACTCGGCCCCGTCGGACGTGAAGGCGTATACCTGATTGGTATTCCGGCACATGCGCAAGATCGTCGCTTTGCTTTCACGGACGAGTTCACCTCACGAGATCAGGTAGGTGCGTTGATGACGAGTGCTCGAACGTTCGGCTGGGACACCCTGCTGCTCGAACCGCTCCAGGATGTCGACACAATGGACGACTTGATTGCCGTGCTGACGCAGCAATCCATAAAGTCTGAAAAGCTAAACACCTACCTCTGTGCAGTGGACGCCGGACTCATCACCATTTAACCTCGACACACAGCGCACCGAATCTCGAGCCAGCGTTGGCCTTGTTGCGGATCGCCTTAGAAGTCACTGTGGCGCACGCACGGGGAAAGAGCGTACGGTCAACCTACGGTTTAGCTGCATACTGCTCACCTTAAGACTTGGAACAGGTAGGGAAGACAGGGTAGACTGCTGTTTTGCCGAATCAGCAACAGCGTTTGCGAGCCAGTGCTATGCGAGACACCTCGTCTCCGTTCGTCTCAGTCATCATTCCCGCCTTCAATGAAGGCAAGCATCTCCCTTCTGTCCTGGCGGCGGTCCAACAGCAGAACTATCCCCGGGACCGGTACGAGATCCTTCTGCTTGACAACGACTCAACCGACAACACCCCCGCGATTGCTCAAAAGCTCGGCATCCAGGTAATTGCAACTACCGGGCCTGTCTCCGCCGTGAGAAACACAGGAGTCCGAACAGCGCGTGGTGAGGTTTTAGCTTTTCTGGATGCAGATTGCTTACCCGCGGCAGACTGGCTCGGACACGGCATCGAATCGGTAACCGCGGAAGACTGTGTTACCGGAGCGCCCTACGAGGTACCGCCCGATGGAAGCTGGGTGGAACGAGCATGGTTCGTTCAGAAGGCGTCCGGTCGCACCCGAGTCAAACACATCAATGGCGGGAACATCTTCATCACCCGAGCGCTGTTTGATCGCATAGGTGGCTTCAACGAACATTTACGGACGGGAGAAGATGCCGAATTCTGCCTACGCGCACGTCGCGCAGGTATTCCCGT
This sequence comes from Bdellovibrionales bacterium, assembly GCA_020434415.1. Classification (GTDB taxonomy): domain Bacteria; phylum Bdellovibrionota_C; class UBA2361; order SZUA-149; family SZUA-149; genus JAGRAW01. The sequence goes on along the minus strand of JAGRAW010000124.1, from coordinate 487 downwards.
GATTGCTGACGATTCGATTTCGGTGTTTCATCTCGGCAACCCGAAAACCATCCGGCAGTTCTTCCGCCGGGAAGTCTGGCTCGGTCTCGGCGCATTTGGCACCTTCCGCCACGCAAAGTTCGACAAGCCACTACTGGGGACAGTCACTTTTCTCACTGCGACCACGCTTATCGGTATTGGGCTGATTCTCGCTTGCGTGAGACAGACCGTATCGACGCTCCTGGTCGGGATAGCGCTACTTATGCTGTTACTCGGAGTGACCCTGTGGCAGCGACGAACCTTCATAAAAAGCCCGACGCACGCGGCGCAACTCGCCCTGCTCTACCTCATCTACTTCGCAGGCAGGTCTCTCTCGCTCGCTTACCTAGCCACCGGGAAGAACTACTACCACCACAACAAGCGGCAATAACGCCCGCGTGCGCAAAAGCGCACTGCGTTCGAATCGCCTCAACGAATATCGATTAAATGGTGCACCCGGAGCGATTCG
>JAGRAW010000123.1 GCA_020434415.1 Bdellovibrionales bacterium | reverse complement strand
GGATATGATTCGCAATATCGGCCCGGTACCATTGGAGGAGCTTTCGGCGGTATATGCCCGTGCGGATGCGTTGTTTATGCCGACGTTGCTCGAATCGTTCAGCGGTGCCTATGTCGAGGCAATGAGCTTTCGAAAGACGATTCTGACTTCTGACCGTGATTTTGCTCGTGAGATCTGTTCCGAGGCTGCATTCTATTTCGATCCGCTCGATGTCGACTCTATCATCGAAGCGATTGAAGCGGCGTTTTCTGACGAGGCCGAGCGCTCTCGGCGAATTGCGCTTGGAACGAGCGTCTTGGCGGCGATTCCGGACTGGAGCATGGCGTATCAAGCTTTCATGGAGCTGTTGTCCGAACAATGCAGCGAGAGTCTGTTGCTACCCTCCAAACAGCAATTGCAGGCGAACCGACGGTGACCTATGGCCTCACAGCTTGAACAGGAGCCTTTCCCCCGAATTCGCCTCGCCGTTCTCCAGCGGGTCTGTCCGTCCTACCGCATTCCTCTGTTCGAGAAGCTGGCGGCAGTTCCTACTCTTGAGGTGAAGCTGTTTATCGGTGACGACCTTCCCGAATCTAAAGTGCGGAGCGCTTCCAATCTGCAAAGCGTTCCTCATACTCGAGTACCGACACGGTTCATCTCGCTCTTTCGCCGAATGCTGCCATGGCACGTCGGTCTGATCGATGAACTACGGCGTTTTGCGCCGGACGTGATCCTGTGTGAAGCAGAGAGCCACTTTCTCGGCTACCTGCAAGCAATTATCTATTCCAGGGTGCTGGGGCATCGGGCGGCGCTACTGCACTGGTGCTTTATCTCCCTTCCTGGTGAACCGGTAGGGGGGAAGGTAGGTCGACGGTGGCTGAAGACTTTTTTTCGTCGGTTCTTTGACGGATTCGTCGTCTACTCCAGCTTCAGCAAAGACTGTTTGATTCGGCTCGGCCACCGCCCGGAAGATATTTTCGTTTCCGTAAATGTCGGAGACACGGAAGCCTTTCTCCGAAAAGATGCCGAGGAGCATTCCACGAAAGCCGAGGCGCGCCGGGCGCTAGGACTCCCGAATGTATTCACCGTGCTCTATCTGGGAACGTTTGATGCGGTGAAGCGTCCCGATCAAGTCCTGGACGTCGCTCAAAACCTGGATCCGAAGCGCTACAGTTTCGTCTTGCTCGGCAGTGGCCCGCTCCTTGCCCCCATCGAAGAGCGCGTCCGGCACAGTGGCATGGAGAACGTCTGCTGCAAAGGGCGGGTAACTACCGAGCTGTCGACCTATCTTCGAGCCTCGGACGTGCTCCTGGTCCCCGGCCGGGGCGGCATCGTCTTCTCCGAAGCGATGGCGTTCGGTCTTCCTGTGATGGTGCATCAGGCGGACGGCACCGAGTCCGATTTGGTGCTCGACGGCAAAACAGGAGTACGCCTGCAGACCGGGCAGACCGCTGAAATTGTCGCTGCACTGGAAGCGCTCAGCGCTGATCCGGAACGATGCCGACGAATGGGGGAAGCCGGCCGGGAGCTCGTAAGAGAGAACTACACCACAGGCGCGATGGTAAAGCAGATCGCAAGCGCAGTGCACGAGGTTGCTAGGCGCAAGAACGCCGGGCTATCTCGAAGCGCAAGAACGGCCGCGTAACCTGGGAGTTTGCAGGCTGGAACTCGTCGTAGTGGGTTGGTTGTGGGCGCCTTTCGCTGGGGGAGTGCGGAGCCGTGCTGCGGACATGCTCGGCGGCTTACGTCTTTTGCAGAGAGAGGGTGGCAGCCCGCCTGCGCAACTTGCTCGTCTCCGCACTCCCCCAGCGGAAGGCTTGTTGCTGGTACGGGGTGGTTGGCTTGGACGGGAAATTTTCGTGCACAGATTTCTCGGAAGCTCCAACGACAATCTTACTACCTGCACGAAAAGTTCCCGTTCAAGCGGTGGTCGCCGCATGAGGCCGAGCACGTCCGAGGCACACCTCGACTTCCACCCTCACTCGGCTATCGCTGAAGTTTGCTGATTTTTCGAGCGTCAGCGGGATGGTGGCCAGCTGCTGCTGGTAGAAGAAATGCCTAGCGGATCAGCGGCTCCGACCGGCGCAGGTGCTGTAGTCTTAGTCCGTTTCCCAAAGGAAAAAGCTGGTCGAGAATCGGTTCGTAACCGGCAAGCGGCAATGCCGTATCGAATGGTCCTCGGTCGACGAGCCAAAGGCTATCTTGAGAAGTCGGAAGTTCCTCTATCGGGAGTATGGCAAGCTCATCGCGGAGATAGAACCGGAGGGTCGAAGCAGTATACCCCGGGCGTACGACTACCGTTCGTGTGGTGTCGGAGTGTTCGCTCAGGTACTGCGCTACTGCTCTCCACTGGGTATTGCTGAATTCAGGGCTGAAGTAGTGAGCCCACAAGGACCAACTCACAAGTGGTAGTAGGGCGATGAGCGCGATTCGTCTGGCGAGACGGGGTGCTTCAATGAGGGTGACAGCAAGTAGGGCAATAAAGAACGGGAAGCTGACTACCAGATACCGTTCACTCAGCATCGGCACCCGTAAGCTCACGATCAGGGCGGCTAGGGGAGGCAGCAGCAACGCGCCGCAGAACATCGCGAAGATGCGGTTTGAACGCAGACGCCAGAGGCCCCACAGTGCCATTAAACCGAATGCTGCCATGTAGGAGATGACTGCGGGCGCTTCCGAGATGACTGCGGCGCTCACGTGTTCTTTCGTATCGTAATTCAATGGCAGGACTGCGTATCCGGCAGAGAAGCGAAACAGGGCATACGGTAGGACAAGAAAGACAAACCGGCGAAACTCCTGGCCACCGGACCCCGCGAGTTCGAGGACAACCTGGATCCAGGGTAAGAAAAGCACGCCGACAATGGTAAGTGCTCCATACCAGCGCACTAGCCGAGAGAGGTTCCGTCGAGCAACCCACGTGAGGCCGAGCGATATCCCGGCGAGCGACAAGGCGTAGTAGTAGTGCGTGTACATCCCGGCGGTAGCGGTCAGCACAAGCATTCCGACCTGAGCGGCGGTGACAGATGCGTGGGCGGCTCGCACGGCTAGGAGAAAGGTTGCCAAAACGAGGGAGACTACCAGCGTGTACATTCGCCCCTCTTGCGCGTAGTAAATGGCGAACGGCGACACGGCGTATAGCAGCGCGCCAGTGAGGGCTATGCGCCGCTCGCTACATCGCATGAGTAACACTCCAAGGAGGAAAATATTCACTACATCGAAGACGGTAGAAAATGCTCGAAGCCCGATTTCAGTGGCCGGCGCAAAGAGCAGCCATGCGTGGAGTGCGAGATAATAGAACGGCGGCGTGTGTCGATCGAAACCGACACCTTGTAGAATATCCGTATATGGCAGAGAGGCGATCGAGAGGCTGGTGACTTCGTCTAGCCATATACTCCGCTCGTCGAGATGCATGCACCGCAACAGAAGGCCGACGAGACATATACCTAGTAGATAGCGCAAGGGACCGGCTAGCGTTGGATTCGGAGCGGTATGCGGCACATCCAGCCGCACTCATACTTGGAAGGGAATAGCACCTGGCCGGCAAACGGTAAAGGTAAGGTGAAGCGAGGATAAGGATGGCACTTTGGCCGGCAGCAAGGTCCGAAGCGATGCACTCGTCCCGCTAACCCTGCGCCGACCGCTGCTACGCTACCGCAGTTAGAGCGGAGGCACCTTGCTGGTTGGGAGAATCAGCCTCGGGCTCGGTCGTCGGTTCTGAACCCGGCACGGGTGCGAGGCCGTTCTGTTTCCGATACTCATTCTCGAAAGCGACCAGCTTTTCCTCCACCAGTCGCATCGTTTCCTCTATGCCGGCTTGCACCCCGTCGAACTCGAATGCTCCGAGATCGCCGAGAATGGAAGCGGCTTGATCGTAGCCGAGTTGAATGCCGGATCGGATTTCTGTCATGAAGGATGTGATCAACTCTTCGCCTTCGAGGTTCGGGTTCTGCTTGGAGAAGATGCCGAAGAGTGCAGTTGCGCCATCGACGATCCGTTCAGCAGTGCGCTCGGGAGTATGATCCTCCGGAGCAAGTGATCGAATGCCTTCCGGCAGCTCGTCGCGAAGCAATTCGTCGAGTTTCGCCACGATTTCGTCGGCGAGAATGGTGAGGCTTTTGTACACCTGTCCCATGCCCACGCTTGAGGAATCTTCCTGCGTCGGTATGCCGAGACTTGACGCTTTCTTTGAGCCTGATCCGGCGGTTTGCTTTAACTGGTCGGTTAGTACGGTCTCGACTGAGGGTGAGCCTGTTTTCGGTATTCCTACGAGTCCATCCATGGGTGCCTCCTTTACTCCCGGCGCGACAAACGATGGTCGTCTCTTGAACGAGACGCGAGTAGGGCGCTGATAGAGCCGTGCTACACCTACCCGAGGATAAGGTCGGCGCAAGTGCGCGCCAACTTGAATGAAATATCGATACCGAGTGGGATCGGACGGTTACGGCGTCCCGGGAGGGGACGATTCCAGCGTCAAGTCTTCCTTGCGTAGCCAACCCCGGTCCGGATGTTCGATCCGGACCCATACCTCTTGCTCCTCGCGAGCAATAACTCGGGCGCTCTTTTTGAAGGCGCCAAGGCGGACACTGTTGGGGTCAGGTGCTGCATACAGCTCTGCTCGCTCTGCCTGTACGCGCCAAGCCGAACCCTCCGTTGCGAGTTGGCCGACTGGGGTCGAAACATCGAAGGTATCACGTCCGCTCATTGGTAGGGGTGCGGCCAGCAATTGCCCTCCCGCAGCGTTCTTGGGGCTCTTGCCGGTAAAGCGATCGCGGGCGAGCGGCAGTAATTTTTGGAGACGAGTAAGGCGTTCTTCGGCAGGAGGATGGGTCGAGAAAAAGGCGAGCGTGGATCCGAAGGTCGCGTCTCCCTGCGCGCGTTGCCAGAAATCGACGGCGGCTTGTGGGTCATACCCGGCGTCGGCCATCAAGAAGAGGCCTACTTGATCCGCTTCTAATTCCCGATCTCTGGAATAGGGGTAGACAAGAATGCCGCTACCGAGCTCGTTTGTCAGTCCTTGTGCAAGATCGCTAGCGATTTGCGCGGCCTGAGGACCCGCAGCACGTGCTGCCGCGACTCCCGCCGCGAGCGCTCCGACGTTAATCAACAACTTTCGAATTTCCTCGTTCGGGTCGGGGTCGGTGTGACGAGCAAGCACATGTCCTATTTCATGGGCCAAGACTGCAGCGAGCTCGCTTTCGTTCTGCGTCGCGTCAATCATCGCAGTCCAGATAAACACGTGGTTTCCCCGTGTGGCGGCCGCATTCTTGAACGTGTCGTCACGAAACACGAAGAGGTGCCAGGGGTCCTGGGACGCACCGATTGAGGCAGTAAGCCGCTCGACGATGGAAGTCACTTCATTGTAACGAGGGTGGCTGTAGTCGAGCGGGAATTTTTGTGTCAGTGCATCCAGGACTTGATGTCCATACTGCTCTTCCTCGACCGTTACCGGTCGAGGGGGCGGGACTTCCCCCACAGGCACTGGGGGGCGCTGCAGAGCGCACGCGCTAGCCACAGTGGTGAGCAGGATTAGGAAGATACACCGTATGCCCAGCTTCACTTGATCTTGCCTTCTTTGTTGCTACTCCCGCTTCGAACAGGACAATACACCACACCTATACCAAAAGACCTGTGAAAAGAACTGACGGGGAAGGTGCTAGGGATTTATACCGCAGTCTCTCCTGGTTTGCGCCATCGAATATTCGCTACGATACACAGTATGTGGCCGGTTGGGGCCTCCAGGTGTACCCCTTTCTTCCCCTGAAACTGAACGTCGCCGATTCTTCAATCCCAAGAGGTTTCGCCGGGGCGGGGACGTTCAAGCGCACGCGGATGAGGAACTGGCCCGTCAAGCCGCGGAGAGTGCACCGCCGCGAGCGGTGAGCACCCGCTGCCAGGCTTCGACCGGGGTGCTGACAAGACGTTCGGGACATGCTCGCTTGAGCCGAGCCTCCAAAGTGCTACTCGATCGCGAGTCCAGCATGCGATTTCCTCGTCCGCCTATCTCCGCGAACGTTCTTACATAGGCCAGACAGCCGGCTTCGGTGACAAATGCGGCAAGGTGAGAGTGTGAGCGATCCGACGGAATCGGTGCAAGTTGAAGAGCGGTTCTAATACCGAAGGTATGGAGCGCCCGAATCATCTTGACGCGCTCACTTGGACGAGGGAGCTCGGGGGTGCTACGAGCCGCGGTCGAATCGTCCATAGTCTCCAGTCCTACGGTGACGCAGACAGCCTGTCCCAGGTTGCGAAGGACCGGCAAGCCAAGAACGACCAGGGGGGAGCGTGTTTGAACGATTAGTCCCCGGGGACTTTGCTGCGAGAGAGCTTCAAGAAGCTGAAGTGCTTTATCGAAGCGTCCTATGGTGGGATCAAACGGGTCTATCGTCGACCCGAAAATGACTACGCGGCGTTCGACCGAGGCTGCGGCAAGTTGTTTAACTACACCCGCTGCGTTTTCGAAAAACGTCTTGTCGGAAGCTTCGTCCGAGCCTGCGGAATTCGCTCCCGATGTCGCCCGAAGGAGAAGCGGCGGACGATCCGTTTTAATGTCGAACGGAGTGACCGAGAAACCGCCGGAGTGCAACTCTATCTGCATCGCTGCAGTGCGCTGTTGAAGGGTAACCATAAATAAACCTCAATTGGGAATGGTCACTGCATGACCATTCGGTCCGAGGGGCCTGACCCACACCGTCCTCCACACCATCTACGGTTATGATAGCGGGCGCAGAGAGGTAGGTTCAATCAACTTAAAGTAAAATCGAGAAGTGAGCTGAGCGATGGCCTGGCTGCGGCTACGGAGGTCGGTTTTGTGTGGTGAGCTACTCGGCTTCGATCGGAAGCATCGGATCGGGAGTGCTTGAGATATCCTGCAGCATCGGAATAGCGAGCACCAACACGAGCGCGGCGAGTAGTCCGATTGCCAGCACTTCGAGGGATCCGCGTTGGTAGTCAGCGACCATAGAAATCACCACCATTCCTTAGCAAAATTCTAGACCGTCCCCGGTCGATATTCCAGAGTCATTTTTGCGGTGACTCGTCTTGCTGCGGCAGCAAACGTTAAATCCCCGCTAAATCAAGCGCTATTCGCCCGTATTTTCGGAATTCCTGCAGGAAAGGCGATCAAGGTTCCGAATGCGCCAACCTCATCGCGCCGATTCAGGAATTGCCGATTGCGGTTGGTTTATCGGGCGAACGTCTTTTCAGATGCCGGAATCTCTTGGGAGGTGCAGGGCATCGTATTTGACCGAGGTAAGTTTAAACTACTTGAACTAGCCTGAGCCCGCCGCTATACTTCCATTTAGCTAGGTAGGTGAAGGTGGTTTCATGCAGCGTTTTTTAGGAGGTCAAATTGACCATGGACCAAAAAAGCAAATGCGTCGGCGAGCCAAACTTTGCCGGCAACTCTCATGCGGATAGGGTGTCCTGTGGTGGAGAGATCAGTCACGCAGAAGACGATCACGTAGAGGAAAGGCACGTCGAAGAAAATTTTGAACGGCAGAGAGCTTGCAGCGGCAGGAAGCAGTCCGAGCGAGAGCTATTGTTGCCGGTTGCTCGCCGCGCGCACCGAAGAGTCGCATTCAGCAGCGCTGGATCAGTAAGCCAGGTCGCTACCGATTCCGCTCGACAGAATGCGTCGTCCAAGGCGGCTGCTCCAGAACAATCGGGGAAAAGTCCGAGCCGGCGAGAAACGTCGGGAGATCCTGGTTCACCTGAAAGCAACGGTACGTGGTTTGCGGGGGCCGAGCACGTTCTGTGCGTTAACTCCTACCCGAATGGCATCACCGTTTCTGTGCACTCTGGTAATCTTGGGTCTGGACATCTTGGGACGGAACTCGACGGGTCCGTTTCGGTATCGCAAAAAAGTGGTGCGGTCGAAGGTGGAGTCGATTCGCAGCCCGGTGAGGAGCGTTCGCATCACTCGCGTTATCTTGCGGAACACTTCGCTCTTCGCGTCCGAGAGATCCGAGATTATCAGGTGCCGGAAGGAAAATACTTCGTCTACAAGCAAGATCCTCGCGCAGCGCTGGAGCGGCATTTTGCGCGCTTGTATAAGCGCGGGGTTTTCGAGGGTGCGACGGTGTTCTTTGGAACAACCGCGGATCCGTTTGCAGCGTTCCATCGAAGATTCGATATTACGACGGCATGTCTCCAGTTGTTCGAGCAGTTTCGTCCACGACGACTGGTCGTGCAAACCCGGTCCCCCATGGTCATTGCCGCGTTACCGACGCTGAAGCTTCTCGGTGAGCGTGCGGTCGTCGGAATTCCGGTGGAGTCTCATCTCGAGCGCTCCATTGCGCACTACACTCCAGGAGAACCGCGGATTGCGGAGCGACTCGTCGCAGCGCAAGGCCTGCGGCGGCAGGGAATCGTGGTCAACCTTCAAGTGATGCCGGTGCTCCCCTACGGAGACCTCCAGCGAGACGCTTGGGATTTCGCCGAGGTGCTCGAGCGCCACGCAGACTTCATCACTCTCAGCGCTTTAGCATCCGGAACCGCCGATGATGAGAAGGTGCTTAAGGACCTGCCGATGGCACGCAAGCTTGCTGCTGATAACCAGTTTCGCTGGCTTCGCCCTCAAGCGTACAAATACGTCTATGAAGCGCTCAAAACGCTTGCTCCTCAGAAGGTCAAAGTCCCGCCGGTTGTGAGGTCTCGCTCCGGTCAGTTGGGGTTATTCGCCGCCTAATCCTCGAGCGCAGGCGCCTCACGCTGACCAATGCGCCTGTTTTCGGGGTGTTACGACATTCTGTTGGTCGGTGCGAGATATTTGCGATCATTACGATGCTGGTTTGCCGTTCCCTCTCATAACGAAGTTGAGTGCTATGGGAGTCAAAAGGTGAGTGTCGCCTAAGATGCGGCAGCTCGCCTTCGCCGAAGCACGCTGTTGAACATGCTGATGTGGGGGCTAGTTGTATGAATTTCCGAAACAGCGCGCTGTTGTTTGCCGCTTGTTCTCTTCTGTTGCTGCCGGCTTCGGCCCTGGCAGTTCCGTTCAAATATGATACGAAGTACGACCTATCCGGAAGCTTCTCTTGGCGAAATGCTTCCGCCGAAAAGTGGGGGACGTTGACCGTTCAAGAAGGATCGCACCTTTACTACGATTCGGCTGAACAAAGTCTGACGCTTGATGTTCAGCTTCGGGCGAGTAACCCGGAAATCGCCGATCTTGTGTTCGACATGGATTTTTTTCTCGGTGCAGCCAATCCGAAGGATGCGGTAGCAATGGATGGCGCCGTCGAGCTTACCCGACGTGCCCAGAAAGTCGAATTTGATTATGTGCCGGGTGCAATGGTTAAAGGCGGACGGACTCATATCGGTACGTTCACCATTCCGGAGCATATCCTGCTCGATGAAAAGAAGGCGAAGCGCGGGCCGTGGGAGGAGGGCGACTATATGATCTTCGCCAAGAACATGAACCCTCATATCTTTCTGAAAAAGGGAGAACTGGTATTCCAGGCCTGGACGGGAATTTGGTCCAACGACTGGGACCTTCACGCAGACCCGCAGTTTCGGCTTACGGAGTCGTCTATTCCACCTACGGAAGTCCCGGAGCCGTTCACTGTAACGCTACTTGGCAGTGGGCTGCTCGCGGCCGCCGGCGTTCGTCGACGGAAATCGTAGCAACCGGTAGGGGCGGTTTCGGCTCTACCGGTCGGTAATCCCTAGCGCGATATCGCTTCAGACGGGCACTATGCTGACGCCGCCGATTGCGGCGTCAGCCGTTTGTCCTCTGTAAGCGATTGAAAAGCCGAAAGAAATTTCAGCAATCACCCATTCTCTTCATGGCTTTACTTCACCGCAAAATCTGGTAGTTTTTGCCTGCGCCAACGGGTCGTTCCGTTCCATGTGCGGTGAACATTCCTGGTGCTGCCGCCGTCTGAGCTCGTGGCTGTCGTCGTACATTTGGTGGTTTCGCGTTTTCGCTACCTGGTCTTTGCTAGCTGGGTCTTTACTAGCTGGGGCTCCGGTGGCTGGGCTTCTTATTTTTGTATTCTTTTGCAGGTGTAGCCAATGCGTTGTGTTGTGACCGGGGCAGGCGGATTCGCCGGTTCCAGTATTTCGGATGTCCTACTAGATGCGGGGCATGAGGTGGTCGGTATCGACT
>JAGRAW010000122.1 GCA_020434415.1 Bdellovibrionales bacterium | reverse complement strand
GACGGTTGCTCTCCGCCTGGAATACTGAACGCGGAGAAATCTCGGTCACAACTCTCGAGAAACGGCAGGTACAGACCCGTGTTGACGAACCCCCCGATCTTACGGCCGTCAACCTTGCTGTCGATATCAAAGCCGACGATCAAACCGTGCAGCTCGGGAATCACGCGACAGGCGTAAGTTGGCCCCTCTCGCAAAAGTACGACAGCCTCGTGCCGTTCTTGCTTAGCGAAGAGCGCCTCGATACCCTCTTCAACCTTCCCCAACTTCACTGCCTGAAAGCCGCCGTAGCCGTTCGTGGCTGTTCCGAAGTCGTACTGCGGATGACACGAATACAGGAGCTCATACTCGTCCTCCGAGTTGATATAGAGCTGCGGCACCTCAATCTCACCGCAAGTGCCGGAGTGGTATCCCTCCCCGACCACCTCCCAGTCTGCAAGGGAATCCGCGGACGTTGCTCGCAGCAGCGCTATCGCTCCCTTACGATGGATCGGTTCGTGCTTGGACTTGGCCGCGAGCAACATGTAGGGCCGACCCTGGTCCATGAAAAGGAAGGGGTCCCGCCATGCATGCGGCGACTGCTCACCGAAGACTGACCGCGGTTCGAAATGCGTCGCATCCGTTGTCACACGAAACGCCGGGACACGTGTCCAGTGCTCGTAGTCGAACGAATACGCAAGACCAATCTGCTGCGTGAGCCCATCGTCAAGTTCCGCCGTGCGTGAGGTATAGAACTTCAGCGCAGCGCCACCGGCAACTTGAATGGTATCACTAGTCCATATCGACGTATTGTCCCACTCATTGAATCGAGCGGCGAGGACCGCGTCATTCACGAAATCGATGGACCGAAAGTCCATCGTTTTCCCATAACCGACCATCGCATTCTCGTGATGCTGCTCGGTCCCAGGTGGCGACCGTTCTGCGTTAAGGTAGAAGACATGAAATATTCGGGTGTCCTTGTCATAGACGTACCACGAATCCCATACAAAGCGTTCCGGATGAACCACTACCATTCATAAACCCTTTCCTGTTGTCAGGAAGCCGACAGGTCGACGACCTGCCAACCAACGTGCTGCCAAAAATTGAAAAAAATGAGAAACCAGCAACACTAACGGATTCGACACCGTTGCCGGATTAAGCGAAGGAAGTATGAAAAAGAGGACGCTTTCGGAAGCGAAGGACAGTTCAAAACCGATTAGCCTTTCACTCGCCTCTTGAGCAAGCTCTCCAAAGCTGGGGAGAACTCGTCAAGCGGCGGCAAAGTAGTTCTATCCGGTTTAGAACGAGAAGGAGCCTGCTCCAGGTACTTCAGCCACCCACGTTTTTACCATTCGCCAGGGGCGCGATCCAGTGACTTTCCTTGACCCCGAACGCCGCCAGAATAGTCGAATCAAACGCTAAACTATTACACGTGCGGTTTTTCGCTGCACGCTCGACACCCGGTGCTGGTCCGACCGGAACAGGTGAGCTTTCTGTGAAGATGCTCCGGACCACGGTAGCTCTGTGCACGTAGTGACGATACCTCACATGGTAAGTCTGACCCTTGCATCAGCAGGAGCATTTTCGAAACCATGACTCGCGAGCAGATAACTCCCACAGGCAAAGAGCGGTTCTTCGGAGATGACGAGCTTATTGTAAGTAAGACGGATCCTCGAGGACGAATAACCTACGCCAATCAAGTATTCCTTCGGGTAAGCGGATACAGCGAAAGCGAACTGCTCGGAACGCCGCACAGTATCATTCGTCATCCCGAGATGCCGCGTGCGGTATTCAAACTGCTTTGGGATACCATTGCAGCCGGCCGCGAAATCTTCGCTTACGTAGTGAACCTCTGCAAAAATGGCGACCACTACTGGGTATTCGCCCATGTCACACCAAGCTTTGACGAACGCGGAGAGATTGTCGGGTATCATTCCAGCCGTCGAACGCCATCACGGGATGCCGTACAAGCGGTTTCGGAGCTTTATCAGGTACTGCTCGCCGAGGAAGCAAAGCACTCCGACCGCAAACTTGGGATGCTTGCGGCACACGCTCTCCTGACGCGCTTGCTTGATGAGCAGTCTGTTCGCTACGACGAATTCGTTTTTTCCGTCTAATTAATCGAGGAATTCGGAGATGGATGACAAGGACCGCGTATGGCTGACGAAGGCTACTACAATTTGCCGCGAAGCGGCTGCCGGTAATTTCGAACATCGTCTCTTGTCGGTCGATGGCTCTCCGGAGGTTCGAGAGCTCATGCTGGCTTTGAACGAGCTTCTGGATTACATGGACGCCTTCGTTCGTGAATCCGGCGCATCGCTGACCTACGCAGCCGAAGGTCGCTTCTTCCGCCGGGTCGTCCTCCGAGGTATGCGAGGTGCCTTTCGGCACGCAGCTAGCCTTACCAATAGTGCAACCGAGCACATGCAGCAGCAAGACCAAGCTTTGCGCGAGTCTCGTCGAAAGCAACTTGCACTGGCGGATGAGTTCGAACAGACGGTTCTCGGTGTGGTTGCCACAGTAGCTTCGTCCTCGACCGAGCTGAGCGCGACGGTTGAAAGCTTAACTGACACTGCGAGAAATACCAGTGAACTCTCAGCTCAAGTCGCAGCCGTTTCGGCTCAAACGTCCGAAAATGTGCAGACCGTAGCTGCCGCCTCTGAAGAGCTTAGCGCATCAGTAAGCGAAATTACACGCCAGATGGGAGAATCCTCGAGATTCGTTCGCAGCGCCGTTGCTGAAGCAGACCGAGCGCGCCTGATTGTAGAGAGTCTGAACGAAGCATCGCGTAATATCGGTAACGTGGTTCAGCTTATCAGCAAGATTGCGAGCCAGACGAATCTGCTCGCCTTGAATGCGGCAATAGAAGCCGCACGCGCAGGGGATGCCGGCAAAGGGTTTGCTGTCGTCGCAGGCGAGGTGAAAAGTCTGGCTAAGCAAACCGGAGAAGCTACCGAAGAAGTCGAAGCACAAATCGAGTCGATTCAAACTGCAACGAGAGATGCCGTAACTGCCATTGGAGAGATCGGCAAAATGGTCGAGGAGATCAACCAAAGCTCTCTCGTCATATCCGACTCGCTCGACTCACAACTAACGGCAACCGGAGAGATCAGCAACAACATTGCGCAGGCGGCGCGGGGCACCCGGGACGTCTCGGAGAATATCTGCAAGGTCAGCGAATCGGCGGGACAAACCGATCAGTCAGCGGAATATCTAATGCAGGCGGCGGCCGACCTCTCACGGCAATCGGAAACTCTCACCCGCTCTGTAGGGGAGTTTCTTCATGAGATCCGGACCGACAGCACTCGAATTGAAGCGGACCAAGGAGCAGAGCCACAACATTTCCCGCACTGAGAACAGTGTTCGCGGGCGGCTCCTTCGCCCCCGGGCATTACGCCGGATCTTTGTGCATCGTCCCCTCCCACGAGCTTACACATTCTCGATTGCCGTCAGTTCGTGTGACGACGACGCGAGCCGTCGAGGAATCGGCTTCGACATCATAGGTTACAGCATCAACGACGGGGAAGCTGTCATTCTGGGAGACGAACTCGGCAGTGAAATTGGACGTCGAGATCCACTGCGTTTCGAGAAGTCGCTGATCGGTTGCTATCAATGCCACGTCTAAGCCGTCAAACGAGATGGTATGCACCTCTCGGAGCGGATCGACTCCCAACTCACAAGTGTCTTCAGTCGCGGTGAGTTCTCCGCGCCAGACACCGCGCACCTCTCGATATTGTGGTACGTCTTCCGGAGCATCGCTCTGCCGGACAAACGCTCCGGTAAAAACCGTCGTGCAGAATCGATCATAGAAAACGGTCATGGTTACACGGGCCGAGCTTACACTATCGACCGTCAAAGCAATGCTTGTCGGACCGATAGGCACCGTATCGCCCATCGGCGCATAGAAGAAATACTGTGACGACGCTTCGAACGAGTTGTTCGGTTGTGGTTGGTCAGCGGCATACAGAAAAGATTGCTCATCCTGAACTACGATTCGCCCTGTCGATACCTCCTGCGTGACGTCCAGGACAAATGCTCGCTTCGCCAGGTCAACGCCTGTGTCAGCAGAAAGCGTACACGCCTGGTCGGCAGCCAGTTCCACCGTCCCTACCCAACGACCGAGGACGCTGGCGGCAGTACCGTCTTGCGCACCGCCGCCACCTCCTCCACTACTGCAGCCGCTCAAGAACAGAAGGATCGTTAGAAATGCGGTATGGTGAACTCTCAGCATAAGCTTGCCTCTCGTGACGTCAGTTGCAACGAACGGCTTATCGTAGCGAAACTTTCGGTATCGCGCCCCCCCTATCTTATGAACCGTTCAGGGAAGTCGTTCGGTCGTCCTGACGGAGCAATTGCTCAGCGAGCGGCGCACGCGCCCTTCTCAGCACAGCTGCTGTAGCAGACCACTAGCGGGGCTGGAGGAGACTCAGAGCGAGTTGAGGGCCTAAATTGGCTTGTGCCAAGACCGCGGCTCCCGATTGCTGAAGGATCTGTCGACGAACAAGCTCAGCACTTTCCTGAGCTATGTCGGCATTGGTTATCTGGCTTGATGCGGCAGTGACATTCTCGATCGACACGCGCAAATTCGAAACGGCCGTCTCGAGCCGACTTTGAATTGAGCCAATTCTGCCGAGTTCTTCCCCGATTCCCACAATCGCGTCGGAGAGGGTCGTAAGCGCTGCCAATGCCCCGCTGCGGGTGGAGAGATCTACAACCGGCGCAACGCCGCTGGTTGTAGTGTTCGCTAGGAACATGGTGAAATGGGTATTCCCGACGAACTGAGTCATAACGTCGAGAGCTCCGTCCTCATTAAAATCTCCGACAAAATGCTCCGCCGGGTTTGAAGCACCTGTCGAACTCGTGAGTACGGCCTGGAATGATCCGTCACCGGTACCCCGCAGGACATTGAGCAATGGTCCCGTTGTCCCGCTGAACAAGACATCGAGAAACCCGTCGCCGTTCAGGTCGGTGATCGTGACGTCGTCGCCGGCGGTGCCGATGGCAAAGGTTGCGCCGACGCGATACGTCCCATCACCGTTCCCCAATAACACCGTAGCAGGATTCCCACTCGGTCCGGTTGCGATGATATCTGCGTTTCCGTCTCCGTTGAAGTCGCCAACCCCGATACCTCGCCCCTCGTGCGGTAGATTGAAAACCGCACTAGTCTTGAAGGTCCCGTCGCCA
Organism: Bdellovibrionales bacterium; assembly: GCA_020434415.1. Taxonomy (GTDB): domain Bacteria; phylum Bdellovibrionota_C; class UBA2361; order SZUA-149; family SZUA-149; genus JAGRAW01. The sequence continues at coordinate 4,963 of JAGRAW010000122.1, read as the reverse complement.
TTCGACGTCAAGACACGGACGTCAAAACTACCTCCACCGCCACGGACCAGGTCATCGCGTCCGTCATCATTCACATCGTAGACGGCAAGGTCGTGGACGGTGGTATCGACCGTGGTGGCAGGACCGAATGTTCCATCGCCGACCCCCAGCAACACCGAGACGTACCCGGAAGACAGGTTTTGCGTAACAATGTCGGCTTTTCCATCGTTATTGAAGTCACCGGAGAGGACCTTTACAGGCTGAAGACCGGGAGTGGCGAAACTCGCACCGCGCTTGAACGTGCCGTCGCCGTTGCCCAACAGGACACTGACGGACTGCCCTGTGAGGTCTCCTGTGACCAGATCGTCGAGGGCGTCTCCGTTAAGATCGACGACGGTAATTGAGCGCGGGTCCGTTCCTACATTGTAGTGATTTCCTTCGAAGCGGAAGCTCCCGTCCCCGTTGCCTAGCAGCAGACGGACGTCACCGAAGGTTGGATGCGGCGTTGCGATATCCAAGTGCCCGTCCGAGTTGAAATCAGCGATACCCGCATCAGCAGGAATCCCGCTCCCCGAGAACGCTTTGAAAGTTCCGAGAGTAGAAAAGCTGCCATCGCCGACCGTCTGCTGCAACCCTGCACCGATAGAGAACTCCACTCCTCCGTGCGCCCCATATCCCGCCTGCACACGAAAGTGCTCTACGGAACCGTTGAGCAGCGTGACATTGTTGAAACTGGTGGCGCGTAGGATACGGTTGTATTCCCCGGATAGCGCCTGTGCCTCTTGATCGAGAGCCGAACGCTGCGAACTGGAGAGGGTGCCGTTTGCCGCTTGCTGAGCGAGCTCGCTCTGGCGAATCAACACGGTTGAAAGCTCCTGCGTTGCGCTTTCTGCGACGCTCAGTAGACCCACTGCGTCATTGATGTTACGTACCCCTTGGTTGAACACCCGCGCATCGACGTCCAGGTCAGCACTGATAGCCAAGCCTGAGGCATCGTCTGAAGCTTTGTTGATCCGCAACCCCGAAGATAGCCGAACGAAGCTCTGCTCGAGCAGCCCCGTGCTCTGCGCAAAACGCCGCTGCGCCGTCAGCGCAGCGACATTCGAGTTCAGCGATATTCGGCTCACAACAAAAACTTCAACTTCCGAAGTACGTCATTACTACTCCACTACGTCATCGACTGCGGCATCCATGTCCGTTAAGAAATAGCTGAACAACTGCAATGACTATCCCAGATTCCGAGACTCCCCTGACGTGACACCCGCAACGCTCCGACGGCTCCGTGGTCGGATCCACAGTCAGCACGCCTCCTCTCGGTCTATCTCCCGGTGCTTCCCCCGGAGCTCCCGCTGGAACCGGGTTCCCTAAAAATTCCTCTCACGTTTGGACACCCACCTTGTTGCGGCTCCGGGAGAGGGAAATACCTGGAACCGGGTTCCATCGAAATCACCGTCCGTGGAACTGCTCCGGTGGAACCGGGTTCCAGGGAAATCAACCGTCACTCTCCACGACGCGTCGTATTTTTTTAATCATCGCAGGGGCTTGGGGTGTTGCTCCCTGAATACCTCCCGGTCCTGACAGTCCTTTGGCCCTGGAACCGGGTTCCATGGAAATAGCTGAATCGCACCTAATCATTGCGCTTTAGTTCACTTCATTAGGAAATTGATGCATAATTTCCCGTTCCTTCTCAGCAAGTTTTATGAGGTGTGAAAATCGTGTCCTAGTGAGGAAGCCTCATCAGGACGCGGTGTTTAGGCTTTTTTTGAAAGGAACGATAACAGTGGGCTTCCAAGCGTCGAGCTTCCTAGGGTGGTTCGGGAACCAAAACGAAAGCGTGAGCATCAGTCGAGAGTTCCTCGGCTACCTGCTGCATCGGGACGCGCAACGTCTTACGGAGAGCGCCTTCACTCATGCAGCTCTTACGAACGACCTAGCGGCCGCTCAGTTCTTGCCGGCGCTCTTTGCGGCTCGGCTTTGTGAGCGATTGCTTCACCTCGGCGGCATCGAGGAGACGGAGCAGCGTTGTCAGGACACTCTCCAGTCCATGCTTCGAGATCAACCTGAGGAAATCCGAAATCGTATTACGGCTCTCGAGGAGTCACTCGTCGCAGAGATCCCGGGTCTTCTATGGGATGCTCGTCCATTTTCGATCGAGCACGTCCAAGCCCGGGCGCACAGCTTGGTCGATGTACTCGAACGCGGACTTCCTAGGCCGACAACGGGGCAATTCGCTAAAGTCATCCCGTTCGTAGCCAAGAACTCTCTGCTCCTGGCGCTCTTTGCACAATGTAGGGCAAGTGAAGAGGCTGCGATTCAAGCCGCGCAACGCGGTGATCGCATCCTCGGCGAGGTGACGATCTCGATTCTTCTACGCCTGGCCTTTGACGTGCTGGAGTTCGGGACCATAGACGATTTCGAACAGCAGATTCACCAGGACTTGCTGAATGCATTCCATGGTGATTCAGGGCGTGCTGGCCGCGTTTTGGAAATCGTTCATGCTATGCATCGGGAGGAACTGACTCGGTGCATGCGAGCTTCCGACGTCGAGCAGCTAAACCAGTTGCTTGCGGAAGAAGATCAGCGAGGCGAGCAATACCTTGCTCAGACGCTGCAACAGCGCCTGGCTGACGAAGGATTGCTTGCCCTGGACGATGACGACAGACCACAGAGCGGGCTTGCGTAGCAGAACCGCTAGGTTGTTAGCCGGACTCTGACCTTCGGACGTCTGGCCTTTTCACGGCACCGACGTCCCACTTCATCGACACTCCAGGTTGACGGCGCGATCATGCAGGCCTTGCCGCCAAACACTCCGCCAGACACTCAACCTAGCACGAAACCGGCTTATCCAGGCTCCTTCTCTGCAATCGAGTCGGCGGCTATGCCCAGCGCCTTGAGCGCGTCCGGGACGAAGTTGAAGCCGGCATACTGCACAAATGCTTCGTTAATCTCGACGATAATTGCGTCTTTCGCGAAGATATCCTCTTCCCATTTTAGAGCGCTGCGGTAGATCGGTCGAATGCTGTTCGAAGGGTAATGACGATTTCTCTTGTAGTAGAAAAACATGTCACGCTCGGCATACACCTTGTGCCAGTCGTAGAATCGCAACAAGCCATCGAGGAAACTGTCGCCGACAAACAGCAAGTCAGGCTGATATTCATCTCCGTCTCGAATCGTCTCCGTTTGTGGGTATGGTGTCGGCACATAGTATGGCGTCTCGTCCCAGAGGTTCAACAGATCCAGGAGATCCTGGTCCGCCCCCACCTGAAACGGCTTTACCTTGATCGGTCGACAGGTAAAATCGACCAGCTTCTTTCCTAGCTTCTCCCGAAGCTTGTCCAGCACCAGCCGGGACACATCGCAGATCGCGATGTCATTCCAGTGCGAACCGGTTGTGGCAAAGACCCCGTAGGGATACTCCTCGCGGCGGTCCGCGAAAAAGCGATGTGCATCGATATACTCGACCCCATGCTGGTCGAGATACTGCACGAAGTAATCGTAATTGCGCTTCTTGCTCAGCCGCCGACGAACAATTCGACTCTCGGGAAGGTTCTCCGGGTAGAGCGCGGCTTTCGTGGGCGTAATCAAGTAAAGAACGGGCACGCCGCGTTCAGCCAGCTTGCTCTGGAGCAGCTTGAAATTGATGGCCCGGCGCTCCAACTCCTCCGGTGCGACCAAGTTACCGCGGTTGTAATCCTCGACGTACTGGTCGCGGTAGAGCGTTTTATTTTTCCCGTGCACCACCAGAGGCGCATAATTGGCCGTAGACTGCTTGAACAGTCGGCTATTCACCTCGCTATCGAGCCGCACCGAAATCCCCCAAAACCCCATATTTTGGGTAAACCAGGTTTCGAACTTATGCTGAAACGCACCGGAAAGAATCGCGTCCACACTTGCTTTCGGGACGCTGCGGTCTACCCAAGGCAAACCGGCGATTGACTTCCTGGGGATTAGATCAAAAACGTACTGCGCACCCGGCAGCAGCATCAGTGCGTAAAAGATTAGAATGAACGTGAACAGAACTAATCGCATAGCTGTTGCCGTCAGAATCTGAAGTAGAGAAAAGGGTGAAAGTCAGTCGCGGCAAGCGCAATCGCCGAAAGAAGCACACAGGGAATAATCAAAGCGAAGCGAACGACCGCGACGACGAGTTCGCCACTACGCTCCCGCATCCGCCGATATATTCGCACCAATGGATCGATGGCAGGGAGGAAAGACATGAGTATTGCAAGCGCAAAAACGGCTGCCGCACGATTGTGTAAAATGTCACCTCGGGCGTGATTCGGAAGCGTAAAGCTGATATCCGAAACAGAAAACATTTCCCGCAGCGTCAACAGCGCCACATCAATGTTCGGGGCTCGAAAGAACACCCACGCTACCGTTACGAGCAAGAAGGTCCAGATGATATTGAAGGCCTTCGGCAGCCGCCCTGAGAGCTTCACCCAGAAGAGACGGTCGCACACTAAATAGAGCCCGTGCAGTAAGCCCCAAACGATGAACGTCCAGTTCGCACCGTGCCACAAGCCGGAGAGAAAGAAGACCGTCCAGAGATTGATATAGGTTCGAAGCGGCGAAACCCGATTACCGCCGAGGGGAATATAGAGGTATTCTTTCATCCAGTTGGAAAGCGAGATATGCCAACGGCGCCAGAATTCAGTCACGTTCCGCGAGATGTAGGGCAAGTTGAAGTTTTCCAAAAATCGAAAACCCATCATATGCCCTAGACCGATCGCCATATCGGAATACCCGGCGAAATCGAAATAGATCTGGAAGGAATACGCCAGGATGCCAAGCCACGCATACGGCATGCTGAGATCCTCAAAAGGCACCGCGACGACGTTCGAGCTGACCTGGCCAAGGGTATCCGCGATCAGCACTTTCTTCCCGAGACCGATCGCGAAACGGTACATGCCGTAGAACGTCTCATCCAGCGAAAGCGTTCTTCTTTCGATTTGCGCCGCGATATCGTGGTAGCGAATGATCGGTC